>CAZARJ010000021.1:0-14396 GCA_964487515.1 uncultured Conexibacteraceae bacterium
GCCCATGTCGCGGGGCGAGGCAGTGAACCCAGGAGGAGAAGATGCCGACCATAGGACCGATGGAGATCGCGATCGTCGTGATCGTCGCGCTGTTCATCTTCGGGCCCAAGCGCCTGCCCGCCCTCGGGCGGAGCATCGGCGGGGGCATGCGTGAGTTCAAGGACTCGGTAGCCGGGCTGCGCCCGGGCGCGGAGCCGGGCGAGGGCGCCGGCACACCCGAGGAACGCGAAGCCACCCCGGCCGAGCGCTGAGTCCGGCGGGCGCGCACGCGCGCTGACAGCCCGCTGGCTGGGCGGGCCGGTGCGGCTGGGCGGGCCGCTGCGGCGAGGGCTGGGCGCGGCGGGCCGGTGCGGCGCTCATTCTTCGCCGCCCGCCCCGGGCTCGTCGCCGGGCTCGCGGCGGGTCAGCAGCCACTCGTCGGCGGCGGCGACGGCCGCGCGGGTCGACTCCCTGCGGATGCTCGTCGCCACGTGGATCTCGACGCCGGCCGCCGGCGTGAACCGCTCGTCGCGCAGCAGCTCCGACCGCGCCCGCTCGTCCAGGCCGGCCAGGTAGAGGCGGCCACCGGCCCGCCGCAGCTGCTCGGAGTAGTCGGCGAGCACCTCGACGATCGTCGCCCCGAGCTGCGGCCGGCCGCGTAGCCGCAGGACGACCACCGGGGCCTCGCCGCCGGCCCGCGGCAGGCGCCCCTCGAAGGTCCGCGCGGCCGCGTAGAAGAGGCTGCCGTAGACGTCGAGGACGGTGACCGCGCGCTCCGGCAAACGCTGCGGCGGCCGCCGCTCCTCGATCGAGCCGTCCGGGCGCTCCACGAGCCGCACGATCTTGATGTCGGTGGCCGCCGACGTGACATGGAGCAGCCCGGCGAGCGCCACGCCGATCGCCACCGCCGCCTGGATCGGCAGAAGCAGCGTGCAGGCGAAGGCCGTCAGCGCCGCGATGCGCGCCGACCAGCCCGCCCGCTGAACCGCGGCCGCGTCCTCGAGCCTGATCGTCCCGAGGCTGACGACGATCAGCAGCGCGCCGAGCGCCGGCATGGCGACGCTCATCACCAGCCCCGACAGCGCGACGACGACGAGGATCGTCAGCAGCCCCGACGAGATCACCGCCCAGCGCCCCAGGCCCCCGGCGGACACGTTCAGGGCGGTTCCCTTCAGCGACCCCCCGACCGGCAGGCCCCGGAACAGGCCGGCGGCGACGTTTCCGGCCCCGGAGGCGATGAAGTCGCGGGACATCGAGGCCCGCGGCTCGCCGGCCGCCGCGACGCTCTGGCTGATGCCCGCTCCCTGCACCGAGGTCACGACCGCGACGGCGATCGCGCCGGTTACGAGGCTCGGCGACAGCGCGTCGGGGGAGGGGAGCGAGGGGAGGGGGAACCCGCCCTCGATGTCGCCGACGTCGCGGACGATGCCGATGCCCTCGAGGCCGGCCGCGGCGACGACGACGCTGGGGACCGCGATCGCGATCAGGGCGCCCACCTTCTCCAGCCGCGTCGAACGCAGCGCGACGACGAGCGCCACCGTACCGGCCGCCAGCGCCACCGTCGGCAGGTCGACGTCGCCGAGGTGGGCGAGCACGTCGAACGCCTTGTCCAGCGCGCCGCCGTCGCCGGCGTCGTAGCCGGTCACGGTCGGGAGCTGGCTGAGCATGAGCACGACGCCGATGCCGGCGACGAACCCGGTCATCACCGAGAAGGAGATGTAGCGGGTGAGCCGGTCCAGCCCCAGGGCGCCGAACGCGATCTGAAACAGGCGGAGAGGATGACGAGGAGAAACAGCGCGTCGACCCGCTGATCGGCGGGGCTCGCCACCAGCGCCTGCCCGGCGATCAGCGCGGCGGCGCTGGTGCTGTTGATGACCATCCTCCGGCTGCTGCTCAGCGCGCCGGCGACGATCGGGGCGACCATGTTCGCGTAGAGCCCGTAGATCGGGTTGACCCCGGCGAGCAGCGCGTTCGCCATGCCGTCGGGGACGCTGCCGACGGTCGTGGTGGCGCCGGCCGTCGTCTCGCGCACGATCCCGGAGCGCCCCGGCAGCCGCTCCTGCGCGTCCTGGGCGACGCGCGCGACCCGGCGCAGGACGCTCAGGCCCGGCTGGTCGACCTGCGGGTCGTCGGCCACGCTCAGCCGGCCCCCATCCCGGGGGCGCCGGTCGCGACCGCCCCGGAGCGGCCCTTCATCCTCGCGGCGAGCGGGAACAGGACGACGATCGAGACGGTCGAGGTGAGGACGACGGTCACGATGGTGTCCGGGTCGCCGATCGCCTGCGTCGCCACGACCGTGGCCGCGGCGATGTTCCGCTGCGCCGTCGTGAGCGCGATCTCGCCCTTGTGCCGGTCGGGGGCGCCCAGGGCGAACCCGATCGCGAACGCGCCGGCGAGCAGGGCCAGGGTCGCGAGGATCGCCCGCTCGCCGATCACGTCGAGCAGCCCGTCCGTGTTCGCGGCCACGGTGAAGACGAGCATCGCGACCAGGGCCACGGTGGACACGGCGCCGAGCGCCGGCCGCAACCGGGCGGCGAGCGCCGGCAGCGTCGCCAGCGCGATCATGCCCGCGGCGAGCGGCAGCAGGATCGTCGTCGTCAGCGGCGTGGCGATGGCGAGGGCGCTGATCTCGGCATCCGGCGCGATCAGCGGCACGGCGAGCGGCATGTACAGGACCGTCGCCGGCACCAGCAGGACCAGCAGCGAGCTGGCGAAGGCGACATCGCCGTCAGCCGTCGCCACGAGCCGGACGAGGATCGGCGCGCCGGCCGCCGCCGCGACCAGCAGGATGCCGACCCGGAACGGCTCGTCGAGCTGCAGCAGCCAGGTCACGAGCACCGCCCACGCCGGGACGAGGAGGAAGTTGGCGAGGAGGCCGAGGACGACGAGCCGCGCCCGGCGCAGAGGACCGAGGATCTGCCGCGCCGTATAGGTCGTGCCGACGGCGAACATGCTCGTGACCGCGAAGGCCACCACGGCGAGGTTGAGCAGGTCGCCGAGCATTCCCGCCTACCGCGATGCCGGGCCGGGGAGCGGGGCGGCTCCGCGCCGGATGCAGCGGAACCCGATGTGCGACGTCGAGGTGTCGGCGGACTGCGGCTGCCGGGCGGCCGGCCGGTAGCGGCGGCAGTAGTTGGGAGCGCACAGGTACGAGCCGCCCTTGATCAGCCGCCGCGGGATCGCCGGCGCCGCGGGGTCGCCGGGCGGCCCGCAGCAGGCCCGGCGCGGCCCGCCGTGCGGGCGCCACGGATCGGCGGTCCATTCCCAGACGTTCCCGATCAGGTCGTAGAGGCCGTACCCGTTCGGTGGGAAGGCGCCGACCGGCGACGTCCCCCGGTAGCCGTCGAGGAGCAGGTTCTGCCACGGGAACTCGCCCTGCCAGGTGTTGGCCTGCTGCTCGCCGCCCGGTGCGGGCTCCTCGCCCCAGGCGTAGGTCGCGCCGTCCAGGCCCCCGCGGGCGGCGAGCTCCCACTCGGCCTCGGTCGGCAGCTCCTTGCCCGCCCAGCGCGCGTACGCCTCCGCGTCCTCGTAGGCGACGTGGGTGACCGGATGCCGCTCGCGACCGCGGACGCTGCTCCGCGGCCCCTCCGGCCGCGACCACGACGCGCCCGGCACCCACCGCCACCATGCCCCGGGATCGTCGAGGCGGACCGGGCCGCGCGGGGCGACGAACACGAGCGACCCGGGCACCAGGTCCTCGGGCCGGGCGCCGGGATAGAGGGCGGGGTCGGGCGCCCGCTCCGCCACCGTCACGTAGCCGGTCGCCGCGGCAAAGCGGCCGAACTCGGCCACGGTCACGGGATGCGGGTCGATCCGGAAGGGGCCCACCGTGGCCTCGTGCACGGGGCGCTCCTCGGGGTAGAAGTCCGCCGAGCCCATCGCGAAGGTCCCGCCGGCCAGCGGCACCATCCCGTCCTGCGCGGGGGAGATCATCGCCGGGCGGGGGCAGGCGGCCGGGCCGCTACCCCGCTTCGCCGGAGCGGTACGTGACGTCCCGCGTGCCGAACATGTCGAGGTCGAACGGGCACTCGTCGGTGACCAGCTCGCGCTCGATGAGCGCGTTGAGCTTGCCGAGCAGCCGGGCGACCAGCTCCGGGTCGTGGCGCGGATGGGAGGGGTCACCGAGGTTCTCGAGCTCGCCCGGGTCCTCGGCCAGGTCGTGCAGCGTGACGTCCGAGCGCTCGTACAGCGCCCGCAGATCCCGCGGGGCGTCGTACTCGGTCGGGCTGAACCAACGCACGAGCTTGTACCGACCGTCGACGACGGCGCGGAAGAAGGTCCGCTTCGTGAAGTCCGGCGCGCCGAAGGCCTCGCCGACCTCGCGCATCGCGCCGGCGCGGAGCTCGCCGTCGGGCGGCAGATCGAGCAGCCGGCCCAGCGCGCCCTGGATCGCCCACTCCGGATCGAGCATGTTCAGCCCGTCCCACGTCATCAGCGCGCCGTCGCCCGGCTCCTCCGCGGAGCCGCGCGGCGCCTGCCGGTCGGGGTCCGCGAAGACCACCGACAGATCGCGCCCCGCGAGCTGCGGGTAGCGCTTCGCGCGCTCCTCGGCGTCGACACCGGCCAGGGCTAGGACGGTGGGGGCGAGGTCGAGGTGCGAGCCCACGGCGGAGGTGCGCACCCCGCGCGCGCCCCCGGGCATGACCGCGGTCATGTTGACCACGGCCGCCTCGTCGAAGTGGATCGCGCCCTTCTGGGCCATCCCGTGGGCGCCGTTCATCTCGCCGTGGTCGGAGGTGAAGATGACCGCCGTGCTGTCCCAGAGGTCCTGGGCGTCGAGCTCGGCGAGGATCCTCCCGTACTGCTCGTCGACCATCCGCATGCAGTTGACGAGGTAGTTGCGCCGGGCCCTCCACAGATCGTCGCGACCCTCCGGGATCCGGCCGTAGTTCCACTCGATGTTGCGCTTGTAGGAGCGGACCCCGTCGGGCTGCTGCTCGAGGTCGTCGTCGTGGTTGCCGGGCAGCGCCACGTCGTGGTCCTCCATGAAGCCCAGCGTCTGGGCGTGGTGGAGCGCCGGGGCCATCGCCCCGTTCGGGTGCGGCTCCTCCTCGGCCGCGGTCCGCAGGTACATGATGTCGTGCGGGTTGACGAGCGACGAGATCAGCAGCCACGGCCGGTCGGCGGGCCGCTTGTGGCGCAGCCAGTCGACCGTCTCGAAGGCCGCGGTGCCGTCGAGCATCGCCCCCTCCAGCGGCGTGCCCCACATGTCTCCCACTGCTGGTAGTCCGCGAAGCCGTAGGGCTCGAGCGCGTCCTCGGTGTGCGGCAGCTCGGCATTCAGGTGCCACTTGCCCTTGAACGCCGTGTAGTACCCCTGCTCGCGCATCATCGAGCCGATCGTGGGGTGGCCGGGCGGCAGGTCGTCGATCCAGGCGAAGTTCGTGTTGTCCCACAGCGGAGTGCGCTTCGCGTGCAGGCCCGTCCACATGCTCGCCCGCGAGGGAGTGCAGATCGGCACCGTGCAGTAGTGCCGGTCCAGCGTGACGCCCAGCTCCATCAGCCGCCGCAGCGCCGGCAGCTCGACGCCCTCCGGCAGCTCCATGTGGGCGTCCCACTGGTCGATGCAGATGATCAGGACGTTCGGTTGGTCTGCCATCGCCGCTCCGCGGGTAGGCCGGCTACGGGGCCGATGCCTGCCGCTGCGACCTACTTTCCCCCATTTGCGATTGGCGAAACGCGGTTCCGCCGCCGGTCGGCGGATGCCTGCGCCGCGAGCGGCTTCGCCGGCAGGCGGCGGGTTCCCGGCAGGGAGGCGAGGACGATGAAGGCGACGGCGAGCAGACCCGTCTTCAGCGCCACGAGCTGGGCATCCTCGTAGCCGGCCACCAGGTCGTCCACCACCTGGGGCGAGGCGCCGCTTTCCGCCGCTCCCTTGCGGACCTGGTCGGAGGTGACGAAGCTCACGTCGCCCTGCAGGCGCACGCCGACCTCGGCCTGCACCTGCTCGGGCACCCCCGGCCGCTCGGCGACGTTGGCGTTGAAGGAGGCGATCAGCCCCGTGATCAGGATCGCCCCGATCGCGGCGGTTCCCAGCGACGCCCCGAACTGCTGGGCCGTGAACTGAAGGCCTCCCGCCTCGCTGCGATCCCGGTCCTCGACCGCGGACTGCGTGACGTTGCCGAGCTGCGAGGCGAGAAGCCCCAGGCCGACTCCGACGACCCCCATGGCCACGGCGAACATCGCGTCGTCGATCTGCGGGTCGATCGTCGCGAGCAGGAGCCCCACCGCGAGCAGGAGCAGGAGCAGCCCGGCTCGCACGATCCGCCGCGGCGCCAGCCGCCCCGACAGCGCCCCGCCCAGGGTTGCGGTGAGGAGCATCGTCACGGATACCGGCAGCATTCGCACCCCCGTCTGGAAGGCGTCGAAGCCCTGGACGACCTGCAGGTAGAGCGGGATCGCGAAGAAGATGCCCATCAGGATCAGGTTCTGCGCGCCGAGCATGGTCAGCCCGGCACGCAGTTGCGGGATCCGCAGGAGGGCGAGTCGCACCAACGGCGCGCCGCCGGAGCGCTCGCGCCGCCGCTCCCAGGCGCCGAACCCGTAGAGGAGCAGGGCGCCCGCGCCGATCACGAAGGGCGTGAGCGAGAAGCCGAAGGGCTCGATCGGCGAGCTGCGCGGCTGCAGCCAGCCCCAGTTGCCGGCCTGCAGCACACCGAGCACGATCAGCGTCAGGCCGGCCGCCGAGAGGATCGCTCCGACCCAGTCGAGGCCCCGCTCCCGCTCCCGGCTGTGGGTGCTCGTGAGCAGGCCCGAGGCAGCGATGATCGCCACGACCAGAACGACCTCGCCGGCGAAGACGAGCCGCCAGGTCAGGTTCGTGGTCACCCAGCCGCCGAGGATCGGCCCGACCGCTATTCCCGCCCCGGCCACGCCGCCGAGAACGCCGTAGGCGGTGGCCCGGGCTCGGCCCGAATACTGCTCCGCGGTGAGCGCGACCATCGCCGGCAGGACCATCGCCGCGCCGATCCCCTCCAGCAGCGACCAGCCGAGGGCGAGGCTGCCGACGCTCCAGGAGAGGGAGGTGAGCAGCGAGCCGCAGCCGTAGATGACGAGCCCGATCACGAAGATGCGCCGCCGGCCCGCGAGGTCCCCGAGCTTCCCGCCGGTCACCATCAGGGCGGCCATCGACAGCGAGTAGAGGGTGATGACAGCCTGGATCGTCGTCACGTCGGTGTCGAAGTCGGCGACCAGCTGCGAGATCGAGACGTTCATCACCGACTGGTCGAGGACCATCACGAACTGGGCGGCCGAGAGGACCGCGAGGGCTCCCCACCGCTTGCTCATCGGGCCCGGCTCGGCAACAGCGCTCACCGCAGAGAAACCTCGCAGCGCTTGCGCGCGGCCGCCATCCGGCGCGCTCCCCGGCGCGGGTGGTGCGTGCCTACCTCACCGGCCCGCCTCCCACCGGGATTCATGCGGGCGTCCTTGCCCGTGCCGCCCCGCCGGCCGAGACTCGATGGGCCGTCTGAACAAGGAGCGAACGATGCCCAACGGATACGAGACAGAGGCCGCCAGAGAAGCCACGGTGCGGACGCCGCCCGGCCACGGCGAGGGCTGGGTCCTCTTCGCCGGGATCATGATCGCGATCGCCGGGATCATGAACACGGTCGGGGGGATCGCGGCGATCGACGAGGCTAACTTCTGGGTCGGCGACGCGCAGTTCATCGTCTCCGACCTGAGCACCTGGGGATGGATCATCCTCGTGGTCGGCGTGCTGCAGCTCTTCGCCGCCTTCTCGATCTGGTCGGGAGGTCAGTACGGGCGCTGGGTCGGCGTCGCGAGCGCCTCGCTGAACGCGGTCGCGCAGCTGTTCTTCCTCGCCGCGTTCCCGTTCTGGTCGCTGGCGATCTTCACCCTCGACATTCTCGTCATCTACGGCCTGCTCGTCTACGGCGGGCGGCGGACGGCCTGACCGGGGGCGACGGGCCGCGCCGCGCGCGACGGGCCGGGCGGACGCGGGCGCGACGTGGCCGCCGCAGGTGCAAGCCCGGGCCCGGCGGATCGGCACGGCGCCGTTGTCCCGATCGTCCTCGTCCTCCTGGCGACGATCGCCGGGGTCCTGTCCGTCTTCGCCCTCTGGGGCAAGCGGCAGCTGCTCGAGACCGAGACCTGGTCGACGACGAGCGGCGAGCTGATCGAGAACGCCGAGATCCAGGAGGCGGTCTCGGGGTTCATCGTCGCCTCGATCTTCGAAGGCGTCGACGTCGAGCAGGCGCTGGCGGAGCGGCTGCCCGATGAGCTCGTCCCGCTCGCCGGGCCCGCCTCCGCCGGACTGCGCAACGTGGCCGGCGACGTCGCGCTC
Organism: uncultured Conexibacteraceae bacterium; assembly: GCA_964487515.1. Lineage (GTDB taxonomy): Bacteria > Actinomycetota > Thermoleophilia > Solirubrobacterales > 70-9 > RHKX01. Next base: position 8,284 of record CAZARJ010000021.1, read on the forward strand.
CGGGCCCTCGATCAGCCCCGGGTCCAGCAGCTCTGGGTCCAGGCCAACGAGGGCGCCCACGCCCGGCTCGTGACCCTGATCGAGGATCGGGGCACGTATCTCTCGACCGCGGGCGGGGTCGTGACGCTCGATCTGAAGCAGCTTCTGGAGGCCGTCACCGTGCAGCTCGGGATCGGTTCGAAGCTGGTCGCGAAGCTCCCCGCCGATGCCGCCTCGCTGGAGGTGATGCGCTCCGACCAGCTCGGCACGGCGCAGCGGGTGGTGAACGCGCTTCAGCGGGTCGGGTACTTGCTCACGGCCCTGACGCTCCTGCTCTACGCCGCGGCGGTCGGCATCGCATCCGGGCGCCGCCGCCGCACCCTGCGCGATGCCGGCATCGGCTTCGTCGCGATCGGCGTGATCGCCCTGCTGGCGAGGACGTTCGCCCGCGAGCCGGTCGTGAGCGCGTTGAGCCAAGCCCCGGCGACCGACGCCCCCGTTGGAGCCGCCTTCGACATCGGCACGTCGCTGCTCCGGGAGACCGCGCAGAGCATCATCGCGTACGGGGTCGTGATCGTCGCTGCCGCTTGGCTCGCCGGCCCGTCGGCGTGGGCGACCGGGTTGCGTCGCGCCGTGGCACCGTACCTGCGCCAGCCGCGCTTCGCCTACGGTGGCCTCGCGGTCGTGCTGGTGCTCCTCTTCTGGTGGGATCCCCTCGTCGCCACCCATCGCTTCGTCCCCTCGATCATCCTCGTCTTGCTGCTCGCGATCGGGACCGAGGCCCTCCGCCGTCAGGTGGCCGGCGAGTTCCCGGATGCGCACACGGCCCGATCCCCGGCCGGGATCGCGCGCCGGCTCGCCGAGCGGATGAGCCAGTCGCGCGAGCGCCGGGTCGAGCGCGGGCGTCGGGGAGGCGAAGCGGACGACCGCGTCGATCAGCTCGAGCGGCTCTGGCGCCTGCGCGAGGAGCACGTCCTGAGCGACGAGGAGTTCGCGCGCGAGAAGGAGCGCCTGCTGGCGCGCTGAGCGGGGGAAGGGGCACCACACCCCGAGGGGTGCCGGCCCCATTGCCGATCCGGTGGGCGCGGGCGAGCATGCGGAGACGAACCAAGCTCGACGTGTACGCCGGCCGTCCGAAGGCGGTCCGGGCGCCGCGAAAGGAGGGACGATGCTCCCGATCGCAGCCGACTATCCATTCCTCGACGTCCTCTGGACGATGATCCTCTTCTTCGCGTGGCTGGCCTGGATCTGGGTCGTGGTGACCGTGCTGGCCGACGTCTTCCGGCGCCACGACATCGGCGGCTGGCACAAGGCGGCCTGGACCGTCTTCGTGATCGTCGTCCCGTTCCTCGGCGTCCTCGCCTACCTGATCGCCAACTCCGAGGGGATGCGGGATCGCTCGATCGAGTGGCATCGCAGGCAGCAGGGCCAGGTCGACGACTACATCCGCCACGTGGCGGGCGGGCCGGCGGGCGAGATCGCCCAGGCGAAGCAGCTCCTCGACGAGGGCGCGATCGACCGGGTCGAGTTCGAGGCGATCAAGTCCCGCGCGATGGGAAGGGCGGCCACGTAAGCGCAGCCGGGTGGGCCGAGGTCTGTGGCGGATGAGCCCGTTGCCCGCGTAGGCTGGACGCATGCCGGTCAGGGTGGCGCTCGCGGACGACAGCTACCTCGCGCGCGAGGCGCTCGAGCACGTGTTGGCGCCGCTGGAGGAGGTCGAGGTGGTCGCCTCTTGCGAGGATCTCCACTCGCTGCTCGGCGCGCTCGAGCCGGATCCGCCCGACGTCGTGCTCACGGACATCAGGATGCCCCCGTCGAACACCGACGAGGGGATCCAGCTCGCCGACCGCCTGCGCAGGACCCACCCGGAGATCGGCGTCGTCGTCCTGAGCCAGTATGCGGATCCCGCATACGTGCTGCGCCTCTTTCGCTCCGGATCGGAGCGGCGGGCATACCTGCTCAAGGAGCGCGTGGCCGACCGGGAGGAGTTGCTGGGCGCGATCGACGCTGTCCGCCGCGGGCGCTCGGTGATCGATCCCAAGATCGTCGAGGTGATGGTTGCCGCCCGCGCCCGCGCCGACAGCTCGCCGATCAAGGAGCTGACGCCGCGCGAGCGCGAGGTCCTCGCCGAGCTCGCCCGGGGGAGGAGCAACGCGGCGATCGCCGCCGAGCTGGTGCTCACCAAGCGGGCGGTCGAGAAGCACGTGAACTCGATCTTCATCAAGCTCGGCCTGACCTACTCCGAGCGGCACGAGGAGATCAGCAAGCGGGTCATGGCCGCGCTCATCTACCTCGCGGACGCCGGGGCCGAGGATCCGCCGGAGCCGGGGGAGCCGGCGCTGCACTAGCCGGTGGCGGTCCCGCCGCCAGGCGCTTGCGGAGCGGTGGGGTGCGGCATATCTTCAACCCATGAGCACGGGGGCCGGCTCATCCGCTCGGCACTTCGCCGGCCTGATCCGCTCGCCGCCTCCGGTCGAGCCGCGGCGAACGGACGTCGTCATCGCCCTGACCCTGGCGATGTGCGCGACGACCGTGGTGGTCGCCGAGGTCAACGATGGCCTCGAGCGGCGGGTCGCGGCCGTGGTGATCGGCCTGCTCGCGGTCGCCGTCCCGATCGGGGTCGGCCTCTACGCAAGGCGGCGGGAGGCCACGCGGCGGTTCGGCGCGCTGCTCATCGTGACCGGGTTCGGCGTCTTCATGACCACGCTGGCGAACTCCGGCTCCGAGCTCCTGTTCGGGATCGGGCGGATCGCCGGATGGGTGATGGAGGTGGTGATCATCTACGTCGTGCTCGCCTATCCGAGCGGTCGCCTCACGACCCGCCCGGAGTGGCTCGTCGTCGGCGCCGGTGCGCTGCTGGTCGGGACGCTGTTCATTCCCACGCCGCTGCTCGGGGTCGAGTTTCCGAATCCGTCGCCGTGGAGCGGCTGCGTCACCGCCTGCCCGGCGAACGGGATCTCGCTCCTCGGCGGCGAGCCGGCGTCGGTGGACGGCCTGCTGGTCGTGCGGGGGGCGCTCGCGATCGCCGTCTTCTCGAGCGCCGCGCTCGTGCTGGCGGGCAGAGTGGCCCGCGCCAGCCCGCTCGCGCGAACCTCTCTGACCCCGGTGCTCGCGGTGGCGGTCGTCAGGTTCTCCGCCGAGAGCGCGTACCTGATCCTGCGGTCGGCGGGCGCCTCGGACGCCTTTCTCTCCACGATGGCGCTCGCCGTGACCGCGACGATCCCGCTCATGGCGGTCGGCTTTCTGGTCGGCATCCTGCGCTGGCGCCTGCGGACCGCGCACGCGCTCGAGCTGCTCGCCGGTGGAGGGCAGGCGGTGGAGGGGCCGGCCTCGCTTCAGCGCCTCCTCGCCGAGGCGCTCGGCGATCCCTCGCTGAGGCTCTACATCCGCGCTCCCGACGGATCGTCGTGGATCGGCACGGACGGGGAGCGCGCCGAAGCGCCTCCCTCCGGCCCGGGGCGGTTAGCCGTGGAGGTGGGCGGCGACGCGGGCGCGCGGGCGCTGGTCTCAGTCGACGACGCGATCCGCGAGCAGGGCGCGCTGATCGAGGCGTCCTCGCAGGCCGTGCGGGCGGCGCTCGAGCACCAGCGGCTCTCGACGGCGCTGCGGTTGAGCCTGCGGGAGGCGGCCGCATCGCGGGCGCGGATCGCGGCCGCGGCGGTCGACGAGCGGCGGCGGATCGAGCGCGACCTTCACGATGGGATCCAGCAGCGGCTGATCGCTCTCCGGATCACCCTCGGCCTGGCGGAGGAGGCCCTGCGCGAGAACCCCGACCACGCGCGGACGATCATCCGGGAGCTCGGCACGGAGATCGATGCCGTGATCGCGGAGGTCCGCTCACTGAGCCGCGGGATCTACCCGACCGTCCTCACCGACGCGGGCCCCGTCGATGCCCTGCGGAGCCTGGCGCTCAACCTCCCGATCGAGGTCGAGATCCACTCGGAGGGAGTGAGCCGTCATCAGGCGCAGATCGAGAGCGCGGTCTACTTCTGCTGCCTGGAGGCGATCCAGAACGCGATCAAGCACGCCGGGGCGAGCGCCGTGCGGGTCGAGATCGCCGAGCGCGATGGGCTCAGCTTCACGGTCTCCGATGTTGGCTCCGGCATCGGCGGCCAGCGCGGAGAGGGAAGCGGGATGACGAACATGCGCGACCGGCTCGCCGCGGTCGGCGGCAGCCTCACGGTCAGCAGCCGCGTGGGCCGGGGGACGACCGTGGCCGGGCGCATCCCGCTCTCCACCCAGCGCTCCGGATAACCTCGATCCCCGATGAGGGCCGAGCGGATCACCGACTCAGTCGCCTACCACGGCGAGGGCCCGGTCTGGTCGGAGCGCTGGGGCGGGCTGCGCTTCGTGGACATGCTGGCCGGCGACGTGCTCGCGCTCGGCTCCGGCGGCGGGGTCGAGCGGCGCCACGTCGGGGAGATCGCGGCGGCCCTGCGGCCCCGCGCCGGCGGGGGCGCGGTGATCGGCGTCGAGCGGGGGTTCGCGCTCGAGCGCCCGGACGGCCACCTGGAGACGCTCCCCGAGCTCTGGAGCGACCCAGGGATCCGGATGAACGAGGGCGGCTGCGATCCCGACGGCCGCTTCTACTGCGGTTCGATGGCCTACGACAAGACCCCCGGCGCGGCGTCGGTGTACCGGCTCGACCCGGACGGCTCCACGTCGGCCGTCCTCGAGGGCGTCACGATCTCGAACGGGCTGGAGTGGAGCCCGGACGGCAGCCGCGCCTACTACAACGACACCGACACCTATGCGACCGCCGTCTTCGACTACGACCGCGAACGCGGGCTCAGCGAGCGGCGCCTGTTCGCCGAGGCGCCGGACCGCGGCCGGCCCGACGGGCTGACCGTCGATGCCGAGGGCAACGTCTGGGTGGCGCTCAACGGTCAGGGCCGGGTCTGCTGCTTCAACCCCGGAGGGCAGGTAGAGGCGATGGTCGAGGTCGAGCCGTCGAAGGTCACCGCCTGCACCTTCGGCGGCCCCGATCTGGCGGAGCTCTTCATCACCACCTCACGCGAGAACCTCCCCGGCGGCGCCGAACCGGCGGCCGGATCCCTCTACCGGGCGACCCCCGGCGTGCGCGGGATGCCGGTGCGCGAGTTCGCCGGCTGAGGGGCCGCGCCGGAGTCGGGCCCCCCTGTCCCGGCTCAGCTTCCGAGCGCCCGCAGGGCCTCCGGAGCGGAGGTGACCCCGGCCTCGATCTTGGCCAGGGCGTCGGCGGGCATGCGGCGCATCCCGGCCGCCTCCGCCGCCGCGGCGATCTCGGCCGCGGAGGCCCGGGAGACGACCAGCGAGGCGATCTCGGGGCTGGTCGGCATCACCTCGTAGATCCCGATCCGGCCCCGGTAGCCGGTGCCGTTGCAGCTCACGCACCCCTTTGGCTCATAGGCGTCGGCGGGGCCGGTGGCGGGCAGCCCGCTCCGCTGCAGCTCCTCGGCGCTGAGGCTGACCGGCCGCCTGCACTCCTCGCAGAGGCGGCGCGCGAGCCGCTGGGCCACGACGCACTCGATCGAGGAGGCGATCAGGAAGGGCTCGATGCCCATCTCGACCAGGCGCGCGGGCGCCGTGGGCGCGTCGTTGGTGTGCAGGGTGGAGAGGACGAGGTGGCCGGTCAGCGCCGACTCGATCGCGATCTGGGCGGTCTCGCGGTCGCGGATCTCGCCCACCATGAGGACGTCGGGATCGGCGCGGATCATCGAGCGCAGGCCGGCCGCGAAGGTCAACCCGACCTTCGGGTTGACCTGGATCTGCTTGATCCCGTCGAGCTCGTACTCGACCGGGTCCTCGATCGTGATCAGCGTCTTGTCCGGCGTGTTTAGCTGGGCGAGCGCCGCGTAGAGGGTCGTCGTCTTGCCGGAGCCGGTCGGCCCGGTGACGAGCACGGCGCCGTGGCTGCGGCCGTAGGAGCGCTCGAGCAGCTCGCGGTCGCGGGCGTCCATCCCGAGCTGGTCGAGGTCGGTGATCAGCCCGCCCTTGTCGAGGATGCGCAGCACCGCGGACTCGCCGTGCATCACCGGCAGGGTGGCGACGCGGATGTCGACGTAGCGGCCGTCGACGGTCACGCCGATGCGCCCGTCCTGCGGCTTGCGGCGCTCGGCGATGTCGAGGTCGGCCATGATCTTGATCCGCGAGAT
>CAZARJ010000022.1:0-10790 GCA_964487515.1 uncultured Conexibacteraceae bacterium
GCTCCTCGGTGGCGACGCTGGCGAAGCTGAAGCCGGTCTTCGGCGGCCCGGAGGGGACGATGCCCGCGGCCAACTCGACCCCGCTCAGCGACGGCGCCTCGGCGGTGCTGCTGGGCAGCGACGAGTGGGCGCGGGAGAACGGCTTCGAGGTCCAGGCGCGCTTCGTCGACGCCGAGACCGCCGCGGTCGACTACGTGAGCGGCCGGGAGGGGCTGCTGATGGCGCCCGCCTACGCGGTGCCGCGGTTGCTCGCCCGCAACGGGCTCACGCTCCAGGACTTCGACCTCTACGAAATCCACGAGGCCTTCGCGGCCCAGGTGCTGAGCACGCTCGCGGCCTGGGAGGACCCGGTCTTCTGCCGCGAGCGGCTCGGGCTGGACGAGCCCCTGGGATCGATCGACCGCGAGAAGCTGAACGTCAAGGGCGGGTCGCTGGCCGCCGGGCATCCCTTCGCGGCGACCGGCGGGCGGATCGTCGCCAACCTGGCGAAGATGCTCGCCGAGCGCGGCGAGGGCCGCGGCCTGATCTCGATCTGCGCCGCCGGCGGCCAGGGCGTCGTCGCGATCCTGGAGCGATAGCAAGCAGCAAGCGAAGAACCCGGAGGCAACCAAGATGGCCGATACCTACACGCAGCTCGTCAACAACCCGATCGGGTCCTTCGTCGCCGACCGGGTCGGCCTCCCGAAGCCGGTCCGGCTGGAGCGCTATGAGCCGGGCCGGCCTCTGATCGACGGCCGCGTGCTGCTCGGCGCGGCCCCCGGCGGCCGCCTCGCCCCGGCGCTCGCCGCGGTGCTCGCCGACGCCGGCGCGCAGGTCTCCTCGCGGCTCGACGACGACGCCCGCCAGGCGCTCGCCGACGCCGGCGTCGAGGCCGGGGCCTGGAATCCCGAAGCGCCCGGGGAGGAGCGCTTCAAGGGCCTGGTCTTCGACGCCACCGGGATCTCCTCCAGCGAGCAGCTGCGCGAGCTCTGGGCCTTCTTCCATCCGACGATCCGCCTGCTCCGCTCATCCGGGCGCCTGGTCGTCCTCGGCACCCCGCCCGAGCGCTGCGAGGCGGCGCGCGAGCGGACCGCCCAGCGCGCCCTCGAGGGCTTCGTCCGGGCGGCCGGCAAGGAGCTGCGGCGCGGCGGCACGGCCCAGCTCGTCTACGTCGCCGAGGGCTCCGAGGAGCGGCTCGGCTCGAGCCTCCGGTTCTTCCTCTCGCCGCGCTCCGCCTACGTCTCCGGGCAGGTCGTCCGGGTCGGCGAGGGGGCCGCGGTCCCCGAGCTCGACTGGGAGCGCCCCCTGCACGGCAAGGTCGCCCTGGTGACCGGCGCCTCGCGCGGCATCGGCGCCGCGATCGCCCGCACCCTGGCGCGCGACGGGGCGCACGTCGTCGGCCTCGACGTCCCCGCCCTGGAGGGCGAGCTGGACGCGGTCACGGCCGCGATCGGCGGCTCCTCGATCGCCGCGGACATCACCGACCCCGAGGCCCCGGCGCTGATCTGCGACCGGCTCGCCGAGCGCCACGAGGGCGTCGACGTGGTCGTCCACAACGCCGGCGTGACCCGCGACAAGACGCTCGGCCGGATGGACGAGGAGCGCTGGACGGTGCTGCTCGACATCAACCTGAGCAGCGAGGAGCGGATCAACGACGCGCTGCTCGAGCGCGACCTGCTGCGCAAGGGCGGGCGGATCGTCTGCGTCTCCTCGATGAGCGGCATCGCGGGCAACGCCGGCCAGACCAACTACTCGACCTCCAAGGCGGGCGTGATCGGCATGGTCGAGGCGCTCGCCCCGGCCCTGGCCGAGCGCGAGGCGACGATCAACGCGGTCGCCCCGGGGTTCATCGAGACGCAGATGACCGCGGCGATGCCGATCGGCCCGCGTGAGGCGGGCCGGCGGATGAACTCGCTCTCGCAGGGCGGGCTCCCGGTCGACGTCGCGGAGGCGATCGCCTGGTTCGCGAGCCCCGGCTCGACGGGCGTGAACGGGAACGTGGTCCGCGTCTGCGGCCAGAGCCTGATCGGAGCCTGAGCGTGGCGGCGCGGGTCGAGGAGCTGTCCGGAGCGCCGGGCACGCCGCTGCTCTACGGCAAGGCGGCGCTGGGGGCGATCCCGGGCGCCGGCCTGCTGCCCTTCGTCGGCGGGCGCGGCGGCGAGCTGCCGGACCTGGAGCTGCGGCTGCGCGGCGTCAGCGTCGACCGGGCGCGCCTGGCCGAGTTCGCGCGCGTCTGCGGCACCACGCTGCGGGACACGCTGCCGCCCACCTACCCGCACCTGCCCGCCTTCCCGCTACAGATGAAGCTGATGACCGACGGCGGCTTCCCCTTCCCGCTGCTCGGGCTGGTCCACATCGACAACTCGATCACCCAGCACCGGCCGATCGACGCCGCGGAGCACCTCGACCTGCTCGTCCGCGCCGCCGACCTGCGCCCGCATCCCAAGGGCCGCGCCTTCTCGCTGATCGTCGAGGCGCGCAGCGGTGGGGACCTCGTCTGGGAGGAGCGGGGGACGATCCTGCGCCGCGGCAAGGGCGATCCCGATGCGCCGCGCGAGCCCCGCGGGGAGCCCGTGCCGGCCGACGCGCCGCCGAGCACCGAGTGGCGGCTGCCCGGCGACCTGGGCCGCCGCTACGGGGCCGTCTCCGGCGACCGCAACCCGATCCACATGCACGGGCTGAGCGCGAAGGCGTTCGGCTTCCCGCGGGCGATCGCCCACGGCATGTGGTCGAAGGCGCGCTGCCTGGCCCAGCTCGAGGGCCGGCTGCCGGACGCCTTCACCGCCGAGGTTCGCTTCCAGAAGCCGATCCTGCTGCCCGGGAAGGTGAGCTTCGCGGTCGTCGACGACGGCGAGGGGAAGCTGCGCTTCGCGCTCCGCGACGCCCGCAAGGGCACCGAGCACCTGCAGGGCTCGATCGCGCCGCTCGGCGGCTGAAGCCCCCACCGCGTACACGGTCGCGCCGGCATGGGCTTGTGCCGGGATTCCGGCTTTGGCAACCGAACCTCCCGCTCGCCGGGAGCTCGACCGCAACTTTCGCATTAGCGTTGCGTTAGCTTCATAACGAAACGCTCATACTTCGCCCGTGGGACCGGAGAGCCCGCGCGTCGCGAACGACCGGAGGTTGCTGCCCTTGAACAGTCCAGGACGCCGTCTCACGCATGCCCATCGCCGGCTCGAGCTTCTCGTCGCCGTGCTCGTCGCGGCGGGCCTCGCGGCCATCCTCGTCGAGGCCGAGAGCGCCCCGGCGGCGCCGGGGGACGCAGGCGCTGCCGCGGACGCGTCCGGGACCCTCGAGGCGACGTCCGAGCCTGAGAGCGCCCCGGCGGCGCCGGACGGCGCGGACCCGGCGCGGGACGAGGAGGAGGCGACGGAGGCCGGTGAGGCCCGGCCCCTCGCGCAGAGGGCGCAGCGCCGCAAGCGAGCCACCCGGCCGCGGATCGAGCGGGCCGGCGCGAGCCCGCGCAAGATCTTCCTGGGAGGGCCGCGGCGGGCGAAGTTCCGCTTCCGGTGGGACGGCCTGCGGACGCGCAAGCTCCTGGTCAAGGTCGTGAAGGTCTCCAACGGCAACATCCGCAAGCGGATCCGCCTGGGCAAGGTCGAGCCCGGGGAGCGCAAGCGGGTCGCCTGGAACGGCAAGATCCGCCGCAAGGGCGCCTGGCTGGCGCAGGGCAGGCACGCCTTCCGCGTCTTCGCCAACGGCGAGCGCGCCAGGGTCCGCAAGCGCAACAGCACCCATCAGCGGTTCCGCTTCTTCCGGCACCGCTTCCCGGTCCAGGGCCGGCACACCTACGGCGACGGCCTCGGCGCCGGCCGCGGGCACCAGGGACAGGACCTGTTCGGGCGCTGCGGCTCGAAGATCCGGGCGGCGCGCGGCGGGCGCGTGCAGACCCGGGCCTACCAATCGTCCGCCGGCTACTACGTGGTCATCGACGGACGCGGCACCGGGCGGGACTACGTATACATGCACCTGCGCCGCAAGCAGCGCCCGAAGGAGGGGAGCTGGGTCAAGACCGGGCAGGTGATCGGGCGCATGGGGGCGACGGGCAACGCCTCCGGGTGCCATCTCCACTTCGAGCTCTGGAGCGCGCCGGGCTGGTACGAGGGCGGCCGCCCGCTGGCGCCGACGAAGCCGCTGCGGCGCTGGGACCGGTGGAGCTGAGGGTGATCCCGTGGCCGCCGCCGGCCGCGGCCGATGCCGCTCCCGGAGGGGCGCGACGGGGGCGCAAGATCCCTTGCACTTCTGTTAGCGGGCGCTTGCAATTGGCTCGCCCCCGGCTAGCGTGCCGCTTCCCATGCGGGTCCTCCGCCCGCGCGCCGGCTTGATGCGACCTCACCACTTCGACACCCGCGGCGGCCTTCCTTCCGCCCGCTATCCCGCGGCGGCGCTCCTGCTTCTGGCGGGCTGCGTGCTGCTCGTCCTGCTCGGCGCGGGACCTGCCGGGGCGACGATCGCCGAGCAGCAGCAGCGCCTACAGGAGGTGCGCAGCCAGCGCGCGACGATCGCCGACCAGGTCGCGGCCGGCAACCAGCGGATCAACGCCCTGATCGGCCAGGTCTCCGACCTGCGCGTGCAGGAGCGGACCGCGGCGCGCCGGCTCGCGCGGACCCAGGCGGACCTCGACGAGGCGAACGAGAAGCTGAAGCAGGGGCGGGCGCATCTGCGCCGCGTCCGGGCGGAGCTGCGCGAGGCCGTCGCCGAGCTGAAGCGGATCCTCGTCGGCGTCTACAAGTCGGACGACCCGGAGATGATCAAGCTGCTGCTGCAGTCCTCCGACTGGGAGGACGCCTCGATCGACGCGACCTACCTGCAGCGGATCCACGACTACCAGACCGACACGATCGCGCGGGTCAAGGATCTCCGCGCCCGGGTTGCCGCGACGGTCGCCGAGCTCGAGGAGACGAAGGAGCGGATCGAGGACGCCCGCGACTCGCTCGCCGCCCGCCGCCAGTCACTGGCCGACTCGCGCGCGGCCCTGGAGGCGCGCGAGGCCGAGCTGACCGAGGCGCGCCGGCAGCGGCAGGCGACCCTCAGCCGGCTCGCGGGCCGCGCGGTCCGGCTTCAGGACGACATCGAGGCCTCCCGGCGCGAGCAGGCGGCGGCGATCCCGCCCGCGATGCCCGACGCCTCCAACCCGGACGTCGCCGCCCCGCAGCCCCAGGCGCCCGCCCCCTCCGGCTCGACCGCGACCCTGAACGCCGACGGCAGCGCCACCGCCCCCGCCGACGCCCCCGCGCAGGTCAAGGCCGCGATCGCGGCGGCGAACGCGATCCGCAACAAGCCGTACGTCTGGGGCGGAGGCCACGGCTCCTTCGAGGCCTCCGGCTACGACTGCTCGGGCGCCGTCAGCTACGCCCTGCACGGCGGCGGCTTCCTCTCCAGCCCGCTCGACTCCACCGGCCTCTCCTACTGGGGGGAGCCGGGCGCCGGCAATTGGATCACCGTCTACGCCAACTCCGGCCACGCCTACGCCGTGATCGCCGGCCTGCGCTGGGACACCTCCGGCACCGGCGGCTCCGGCCCGAGCTGGAGCACGACGACGACCAGCTTCCAGAGCCCGAGCGCCTTCACCGCCCGCCACCCCGCCGGCTTCTAGGCCGGGGCCGGCCGTCGCCCCCCTTGGGGCGCGTGCCTGCACGTCGACTGCACCGGCGCCTCGCACGAGACCGACATCTCGTGGGCCATGCGACGAACAAATCGGGTTCGCGATCCGGGCGGGGGGTCTGACCGGGCGCCCCCGAGCTTGCACTTTCCCGTCCATCTCACGCCTTTCTGCAAGCTCGGCGAAGAAACGACGGGCTCGAGCCACCGAACTTGCACTTTCCCGTCCATCGCACGCGTTTCTGCAAGCTCGGCGGGGAAACGACGGGCTCGAGCCACTGGCGGCTGGAAAGGTAGGCTGAGCCCATCGGCGCGCTGATCCACACCTGCTACCGCGTCCTCGACATCGACGCGTCGGTCGCCTTCTACGAGCGGCTCGGGTTCGAGGAGTTGCGCCGGACGCCGATCGGGGACGAGGCCACCAACGTCTTCATGGGCCTGCCGGGGGACGGGCTGCGGCTCGAGCTGACCCATAACCACGACGTCACCGAGCCGTACGAGATCGGGACCGGCTACGGCCACATCGCGATCACCGCGCCCGATCTCGACGCGACGCTCGAGCGGCTCGCCGGGCTCGGCATCGAGCCCGAGCGGCCGCCCTACACGGTCCGGGAGGGCGGCTCCCGGCTCTGCTTCGTCTGCGATCCCGCCAGGACGCGTCCGTTCGCGGGCTGAACGGCACGCCGCCGAGGCGGCGAGCTAGAACGGAGCCACAGCCCGGAGCCGCTTCTTGAGGCGCTCGATTCGCCGCGCCCGCTGACGAGATCGGTACCGCTTACGAAGCAGCTTCGCTCGCCCTGTGGCGACGTCGGCGAGGTCCTTAGTGGCCTTCGTCTGCCCGTCGAGGTGCTCCTGAATCTTCTTGACCACGCGGTGCATTTCCTCGAACTCGTTGGGAACCCACCGCTCGTTGATCGGCTCACCCCTGCTCTCCCACCAGGTCGCGAGATCGCCCGTCCGGGTGCTGACCTTGTGCTCGGTCCCGAAGGCGTCTTGGATCGTCCCGCTGACCTCGATGTGCGAGTAGACCTCGACGAACTCCTCCGTGCCCAGGTCCCTCGGCGTGATGAACAGATGCTCGTGACCGGGAGGAACGACGTCGGCGCGAAACGGCCCCTCGATCGTCTCCGCTGACCTCCCGACGAACCGGATCGTGAGGTCAACGTGAAAGGCAGGCCCAAGACCGTTGTTCCGGAGCCGCACTTCACAGTACGTCGGCGCGCGAGGCATCATGTCCACGCCGAGGACGGGCATGAGGCTCGCCTGCCGCGCCTGCCGCATCTCCTTGACCATCTCGAAGGTCTGCCAAGCGTAGAAGCCGGTGACGACCACCAGCACGGCAGTCAGGATCTCGGTCGCGCCGAACTCTAGGTTCAGGCTGACGGTAGTTAGAGCGTCCACGGCGACAAGGTGACGACGACCTGGGACGGAACCGGGTCGAGACGGTGTTGGTGCCGAGCCGCCATTTACGCTCGCCTGTAGTGAGCTGTGCGGAGATAGTGTCGATCGGCCTGGGTTTCCTGGCGATCCTGATCGCGATCGCGATCCCGTTGTGGATCGAGTGGCGGAAACGTCCTGACCTGCGTGTTGAACTAGGCGACAACGCCGACCGCGACGATCCGAGGTGGCGGATAGTTCACGTCCGGGTAGTCAACGCACCCATCGGCGGGTGGCTCGGTCGCTTCCTACTCCGAAACGACGCCAACGGCTGCGAGGCACACGTGGAGTTGCAGAGCACTGCTGGTGGCCGACCAGTCGCGTTTGCGGCAAAGTGGAGCGCGACTCCCGAACCGCTGCAAACACATGCGATCGGTGGTCGGGTAGTCGAGTTCTGGGATCCGCAGAAGCTTCCGGCCGCCCTCGTCTGCGCCGTTCCGCCAACAGACCGTGGACAAGCCATCGCCATCGCGATAAAGCACGGTGGCGAGTCCGGGGCTTTCGGCTTCGGCCCTGACCTCTACCGCGCCCCTTCGCCTGGGCCGCTCCGGACCCCATCGCTTGCTCTTGGGGAGGGCGCGTACGACGTGACCGTGACCGTGAAGGCCGGCCAGATCAGCGCCGAGGGTCGCTTTGTTCTCAGGAACGACGGCGACGATCGGGACGGATTAGAGCTGCGCGAGGTCCGGAACTAGAGTGGGCCGATCAACGACGCGAGGAGCGCAATGGCTGAACTCAACGACTACGTCATGGACCTGCGGCTCAACCTGTCCCGCCTAGAGGGGATCGTCGGTGAGGTCGAGCGACATGTCGCCGATGGCAACCTCGACGGCGCGGCAATGGTGCTTGGCAGCCAAACCGGAAAGATCGGCCGGTTCACCGAGTCGTACGGCGGGCTCCAGGACAAGTTGCGACAGGAGGGCGCAGACCCCAGCCGCGCGCTTGGCGACGGCGACTAGTCGCTTGCCGTCCAGGGACCGTCAGGTCACAACACCTCGCGCTCGATCAGATCGGCGCCGATGCCTTCCAGGCCGACGTTCCTGCCATCCGGGTGGGCAAGCCTGATGCACTCCCGCGCCGAAGGGAACTCTGGGTCCGGAAGCGGTTCCCGTCGCCGAAACGCGGCGAGTGCCATGCGGAGATCACGGACGGCGACTGACAGCGGGTAGAAGTTCATGTCCGCAACCACGCCTGCCTCGTTGGCGAGCATGGATGGCGGCATCTGACAGTCCTGAATGGCGATGTGGAGCGCCATCCGAAGAGCGTGGAAGCGGCGGTCTATCCCGGGGTCAGCCAGGACGGTCGTTCGGGACCATGCCGACAAGAGCATTTGCTGGCCCGACTCCAACCCTGGAGCCGCTTCGTGGCGGCTCATCACGCCAACTGGGAGAACCGCCAACGCCTCAACGGCTGCGAGGTCAAGTACCTCTGCCGCTTCCTCCTCGCGGCGCCGGACGGTCTCCCGGTCGGACCGGCGCTTCTCGATCCAGGCACCGAGCGCCACGCCACCGAGCGTTCCGCCGGTCCCAGCGACGATGGCCACGATCGCGATCCAGTCCGCTGGAGCGAGGCTTGCGCACAGGGCCGACATGAACCGGAACGGTGACGGCCGGCCGGGACGGAACCCGCTCGCCATCCGACGCATCGGCGAGCTCGTTGCCGATGCCCGCAGGGTGGCTGCCCAGTCGAACGAGGCGTCGGCCGACGCCCTCGCCAAGCTGGAGAAGCTGATGGCTGCTCGGACGGCTGCTCGGCTCGGCGTTGACCACGCCTTCGGCCAGTGAGCGCCGAGGCAACGTCCACCCTGCTCCGCAGGACGGCAGAGGGTCTGGCGACCCTCCGTCGTTCTCGGAGTGCGGACGAGTGGCAACGGGAGGCGTTCCAGGCCGTCCGTGGCCAGTTCGACGGCACGCCCGACCCGGAGGCCCTGGAAGTGGCGATGACAACCCACCTTCACGAACTCGCTGAGCGGGCTGGCCAGGCTCGGCAGTTGCGGGAGGCGGCTCGGGAGTTCCGTGCCAAGTCCGCCCTGCCCAGGGACGTCATCCGACGCAACGAGGAGCAGGCCCGCAACGGCTGACGCCCGCCGGAGCCACGCCCGACTGGGGTAAGGCCACCGGAACAGGGTGAGGCCCGGTCCCGTAGCGGTCAGCGCCTCGGACTCCGACCGAGCCAGGGTTCAATACCCACCAGGGGTACGACCGGGCCACAGGGAGATAGCCCGCATCGCACCTGCCTCCCGCCAGAACAGAGCCAGGGAGCGCAGGGCCATCGCCTGCGCCTACAGACCTAGGTCGCCGTGATGGGTGGCCAAGACCAGAGGAGACACCGATGTACATTCCCGACCCTGCGACTGCCAGCACCGACGACCTGGTGGCCGCGTTCCACGAGCTGCGCGGTCCGTTCGGCGAGGCCCCGGAGGGCGAGAGCGTCGAGGCCGGACGCGCCCGCCGCTCCCAACTCGCCGCCGTCCACCGCGAGCTGAAAAGCCGCCGAGCGGTCCCGGCGACTGTGAGCCGAGCTTCCGGATTCGGGCAGGCTCGCCGTCGCAAGACCAGCAGCGCCTTCGGACTCCGCTGATGGCCTGGGACCCGACACCCACGGGGCAGGCGAACCCTGGCCCAGGGGCGGTTACGAAGCGCCTTCGGATTCCGGCACGCGGTCTCCGGCCGACTCGCGAGCGAGCAGGGTGTACTCGAAGACCGTCTTGACAATCTGCTGAACGCTTGGACTACACGACCGGAACTCGATGAGCTTGAAAGCCCGCTCCGGGTCACGCTGCACCGCCTCGGCTATTAGAGCGTGAACGTACGACTGAGTGGCCGTCTCGACGAGCGAAAAATCGAGGACAACCTTCTTCTCGGTCTCGAAAGCTGGAAGGACAATCTCTTGACGAAACTTTGCCGCTTCGTCCTTGTTTTCGGCGAGCTCCGTGCCGGGTACGGGGCGGACGAGGACGATCGTCATGTGAAGTTGACTCCACTCGCAACGCGCTCACGCAGCTGCTCGTCCATCTCGGTGAACTCCTGCCCGACCATTTGCAGGAAGTCGTCGAACAAGGCCTCGGGGTGGAAGGCAAGGTTCACCGAGACCATCGTGCCGGGGTAAGGCGCGATGGGGAACACTAGGTCCGAATCCGGCTTCTGTCGCTTAGCGATCGAGGTTCTGAACATGGCATCCCCGGATCCGATCGCAAAATAGTGCAGGGAGCTCTGAGCAAGTCGCCGCGTGTAAAACAAGCCCGCTCCAGCGTTGTTGATCGATCCGTAGGCACCCGGCCTACTTCCAGTGACACCCGGCTGGATGGCGGCGAGAAGTGCGTCAGCGTCCGAATCGAGCTTGGGGTAGTTGTGGTGCAGGTGGGCGTGGACACCGATGCCGGTGTCAGCGATCCCGATGCTGATGTACCGGGCACCATGCTTACCCTCGTACCACTGGGCGCAGACCACCGCCCCGTGAGTGCTCCCCGAGTGTTCGCGGACGTTGCGGACCATTTCACTTAAGGCGTACTGGACGGCCTTCGCCTGCTCAGGCTCATCAGCGAGATGGAGGAGAGTCACGACGTCGGCCATGAGCCGAGCGTGTCCCTGCGCGTCGCCGGCTGGAATGGTCCGCAGCGGCACAAAACGGCCGGTCGCCTCGTGGGCCTTCAGGTCAGCCGGGGCATCGATTCCTAGGTACTCGTGCAGGCCGAAGCGCCACGCGTAGCCTGCGCGCTCGGGGTTCTCGATGGTGATCTCGACACCACGCTCCTGTGCTTCTAACCCCCAGGC
>CAZARJ010000022.1:10800-13887 GCA_964487515.1 uncultured Conexibacteraceae bacterium
CGCAGCGACCATCCAGGGCTGGAGGTGAACCCAAGACGGGTGGAAGCGGATCACGGTCGCATCCGTGTTGAGTGACCAATCGACCTTGGTGAGGAATCCGCGCGCCCCGGTGATCGCGGCCGAGTTAGGGATCGGGATGAGCGTCGCCATTGCGTCAGATTATGCGCTCCAGTCCATGTACGAGAACGTTGGCGCGGCGTGTCGCGGTCCTCCCGAGTCCCGGTTCACATGTGTTGCTTCGCGCGGAAGAGACACGCACCGCGCGGGGTGGTGCTCGGTGACCCGTCCCTCGGAGGCGGCTACGTGCACGCGTCCAGCCCGGCGAAATGGCACCGAGCCGGAGCGTCTGCCGCAACGGAACGCGAGCAGATCGGGCCGCTACTCCTCCTCGGACGGAGCACCGTCCGGGTCGCCAAGCGTCCGCATGATGAAGTCCGCCCGGCTCTCGCCGTCCCGGCGCGACTTCCGGCCCTGGCGCTCCGACCAGGCCTTGTCCGGGATCGTGGGCGTGGCGAGCAGGTGCGCAGCCAGCTCGGAATCGGAGCCGTCCGCGACGAGCGCCTTCAGCGGAGACTTGGACTTCTTGGTCTTGGTGGCGGCCATTGGTGGCCTCCCTTCCTGGGCGCGAGGCCCGTTGTTGGTCTGCGCCGGTTCAGGCGCGAGGTCGTAGTCAGCGTCCGTCGCCCGCCGGGCCACGCTCCCGTCGTACGGGGCCAGCCAAACGAGTGCCGCGCTCCCCGCTCCCTGTCGGAACCACAGGTGCCCGCGCTTCGCGGGTCGCAAGGGACGGCACCGGACGGGACGCCCTCCGGCGGCATCGTCAGGACTTCCCAGGGCGGCGCAACGTCTTTCTCGGTGGCAGGCACGGCCTCAGCCCGCCTGCCCGTGACCGAAGCGAGGTCGGCGGTACTCGACTTCCAGGGCCGCGAGGCTGTCGTGCCGCCACTCCTTCAGCGCCTGGAGAACGCAGTCGTAGCGGTCGCGGCTGTCGCTGTCGAGCAGCATGGCCGGCAGCCCGTAGCCGATCTCCATCAGCCGCAGGGTGGCCACCGCGTCCAGCAGGGCCTCGTGGTCGGCCTGGTCCAGAGCCCGCTCGGCCTCGCCCAGGTGCGCCAGGGCCTCCTCGGCGATCGGCGTGAGCCCGTCGTCGCGATCCGTCGCCGCGAACACGGAGTCGAACCTCGCGCCGAGCAACTTGTCGGCGGCCAGCTCATCCTGGATCGGGTCGGCAAGGGCCACAAAGTCGCGGACGGCCTGATCGAACTCCGGCTGGCCGACGAGCTCTTCCGCCCTGGCCAGCTGTGACGTGAAGCGGGTCAGGACCGACGGTTGTCGAGCCTGCCCGCCGAAGGGTGAAGGTGCCGCAGTACTCTCCTTTAGGTTGGTAGTTGCCATGGCAACTAATTTCGCGAGTCCGATAGGGCGCGAGCTGCGGTATCTACCCTCCGGAGGTAGGGACACGGCGACTCCCGGCAGCCCTCACCAGGCGAGAGCTGGCGGCTGCGGTGAAAGCGGTGGGTGTGGAGATACCCGGTTGGTGGAGGCTCGGCGTTGCGCGCCGGTTGGCGAAGCCGGAGTCAGCCGCCCGAGTTACTTCCAGCGGAGTTCCACGCGGGATTCAATCGGGCCCCACTTCCCGCGCTTCGCCTTCGTCAGCGCGACGCCGTCCAGCAGGCGGCGAGCGACCTCACGTCGAGACTCGATGCCGTCGCTAGACGTCAGCGCCTCTTGGGACGCCAGGGCCTGCCCGTAGGTCTCCGTGGAGGTTCGCAAAGCTTCCCTGCGGCGGGAGACTTCGGCAGCGTAAAGGTCCGGTCCAAGGTCGGCGATCTTCGCTCCGTCCAGGAACGCCTTCAGGTCGCGCTCGGCTTCCTCCACGGCCACCCGAGCGTCGAAGAACTCGACCAGGGCGGCTTCTTGGTCCACACTCCCCATGCGCTCCTGCAACAGCGGCCAGACGAGGTCGTCAACGCGCTGGATCGAGGCTGACGCCCGAGCGGTGCAGGGTCCACTGACGCGACGGCCTCGGCAGCTGTAGCTGGCGAGGTGGGCCTTCCCGGACCCGCGACCCGTCACGGAACAGACGTGCCCGCATCCGGCGCAGCGGATCAGGCCGGTGAGAATGCCCTTGTCGGCCAGGCTCCGGTCGCGAGCGTGGTACACGCCGCCGTCCCGTTGGGCCAGTTGCCACAGGCGCACAGGGATGATCGGCTCGTGGGCGTCTTCGTTCAGCAGGTCGCCGACGCGAACGTGGCCCAGGTACGTCGTGGATTGCAGCAGCGTCTTCACGTCGGACTTGCTCATTCCGAGGACGTCGGCGGTCTCTTGCAAGCTGGCACCGTCGGCGCGAGCCTGGAACGCCGCCCGAACCTTCGGAGCCGTGTCCGGATCAGGGACGAGCGTCCCGGCTTCCGTCCGGCGGTAGCCGATGGGCGTCTTCGTCGGTTGAACGCCGCGAGCGACGGCCCGTCCTGTGCTTCTCGCCACCCGGCTCGTCGGGCGTCCCGCTCTTCTTCGGCCCAACCGAGCAGGAACGCCAGGATCACCTTGCCCATCGGCTGCGCGGAGTCGTGGTCTCCGGCGACGAGCCGGCCACCGGCGGTCAGCGACGGTGACGCCGTCGAGAAGGCTCCGGCTGAATCGCGATAGCTTCCAGACGATGATCCCGCCGCTCTTGCCCTCCTCAACGTCCCGGACGAGCCTGCCCGGCTTCCGCTCGTCCACCGGCTTGCCGCCGGACGTGTCCAGTTCGTGAACGACTTCGGCGAGCTCGAGTCCGTTGGCGGCAGCCAGCCGCTAGATCGTCTCTTCTTGGACGGCAGGAGAGATGAAGGAATCGCCGGACCTGCCACCGACCTGGCTGACCCGGACGTACCCGGAGAAACGGCGATTCGGTTCCACGCCAGCCATTCTGCCGGTTCGGTTCAACCCGCGAGCGTGCGGTTCGTGGACGGCTACCGGATCGAGCTGATCGAGTCCGATCCGGGGGGCTGAGCGCCGGCCGGCTACGCGGCGGCCGGGCGCGTCTCCCGGCGGCGGGCCAGGGCGCCCATCTGGGCGATCAGGCGGAGGCGCTCGAGGGTGCCG
>CAZARJ010000023.1:0-13806 GCA_964487515.1 uncultured Conexibacteraceae bacterium
GTGAGCGCGGCGGTGCACGCGGCGGGCGGGCTGGTGGTGCGCGCCGCCGGAGACGGCCCCCGGATCGCGGTCGTGCACCGGCCGCGCTACGACGACTGGTCGCTGCCGACGGGCAAGCTCGAGGACGGGGAGGGCTTCGCGGCGGCGGCGCTGCGCGAGGTCGAGGAGGAGACGGGCCTCGCCTGCGAGCTGCTGCGCGAGCTGCCCGAGACCCGCTACGAGGACCACCGCGGGCGCCCGAAGCTCGTCCGCTACTGGTTGATGCGGCCGCGCGGGGACGCGGCGACCGCGTTCGCGCCCAACGACGAGGTCGACGAGCTGCGCTGGCTCGCTCCCGCCGCGGCCCTTGCCCTGCTCGACTACGAGCACGACCGGCAGCTCGTCGCCGGCCTCGACGGCGCCGCCGCCTGACCCCCGAGACCGCGCCCGCGCGTCCCGGTGGCCTGTGCTCACGCCCGCATGTTGGCGATATCCGACCCACCGCGGGTGGGCGATTCGTCCAATTTCGCGCCCACCGCTCAACCCCCCGCCGTCGCTGCCGATGGGTCAGGCGACGAGTTCCGGGCCCTATCCGCCGAGGAGCAGGCTCGGGCCCGTCCAGGAATTGGAAGGGAATCCCGGTCACGGAAGACCAGGCGACGGGCGCTCATGGATCGGGCGCCCGTCGCCCCTTTTCGCCCCTTCTGCCGCCGGTCAGTCGATCGGGATCCGCTCGACGCGCGCGTCGCCGGGCTCGTCGTCGAGGCGGGACAGGTAGTGGTCGATCAGCGCCCGCAGCGTGAGCAGCGCCTCGCGGCCCACGTCATCGAGCTGATCGCGCAGCTCCGGGACCGGCCCGGCGGCCCGCAGCAGGTCCGCCGTCCTGCAGATCGGGCAGATCTCCAGGCACTGCTGTGCGGGCTTCGGCGGCGGGCTCTCGCTCTGCTGTTGCTGGTCGGTCATCTTCGAAGCTCACCTCGAGCGTGCCGGACTCGAGTCGCGCGCCGGCGGTGCGATGGCGGGCGAGGGCGGCGGGGAGGATGATAGTTCGCTTCTCGCGCCCCGCCCGCACGATCAGCTCCTGTCCGACCTTGCTCAGCTCGAGCTCCTCGCGGCCGGCGAACGGGACCGGGATCGCGATCACCGTGCGCCCGCCGACGGCCCGGATCCGCTGCGCCGGCTCGCTGTGCAGCACGCCCGCGGCGTCGCGCTCGGCGAACAGCTCGGCGCCCAGCCGATCCAGCATCGCCGGGCCGATCACCTCCTCGGGGAAGTAGCGCGCGCGGAGCAGCGGCACGGGGCCGAAGCCCTCGCGGACGCGCTCGATGCCCTCCTCCTGCCGCTGCCGCCAGGCCCCGAAGTAGGAGCCCTCGACCTCGGCCGGGAAGATGCGGTTGACGATCACCGCGTCGGTCAGATACCCGTAGAGGTTCAGGTAGGTGAAGGTCCGCTGGGCCTCCCCGATCACCATCCGGTCGGGGTTCATGACCAGCCGGATCGAGGTCCGCCGGTGGTCGCGGAGGATCTCGTTCATCGCGATCAGGTTGCGGACGAGCCGCTGCACGTCGGCGAGCACGTCCTCGCCCGGCAGGGGGGCGTCGATCAGCGAGCGCCCCAGCGGGCGGGCGGCGGCGAGCAGGCGCCGCTGCCAGGGCAGCACCCGCTCCAGCCACCAGCGCGCGACGTCAGGGAAGGAGAGCAGGCGCAGCGTCTCGCCGGTCGGGGCGCAGTCGACGACGATCGCGTCGAAGCGCCCGCTCCCGTGGTGGGAGCGGATCTGCAGCAGGCTGAAGAGCTCGTCCATGCCCGGCGGCACGGTCAGCTCCTCGGCGGCGATCCCGAGCACGCCCCGGTCGGCGAGCAGGCGGCCGAGCCAGTCGCGGACGGCGGACCAGTTCGCCTCCATCTCCCGCTGGGCCTCGATCTGCTGCGCCCAGAGCCCCTCGCCGACCGGGGTCGGATCGATGCCGACCGGCGCGGCGAGCGAGTCGGCGAGGCTGTGCGCGGGATCGGTGGAGATCACGACCGTGCGCAGGCCCGCGGCGGCGCAGCGGCGCGCGGTCGCGGCGGCGACGCTCGTCTTCCCGACCCCGCCCTTGCCCGTGTAGAGGATCGTTCTCGGAGCGAGCGGCTCGCTCTCGGCGGCTGAGGGCACGGGCCCAGGGTAGATGAAGGCGGGGGCTGCGGCGTCGCGTGGCGCGGCACCCTGCGCCGCGCGCCAGGCGCTTCGCTAGGCTCCGCCCCCTGTTTCTCCGGCCCGACGGACCGGGCCTCCATCCCCGTAACAAGCCCAACGATTGGACCCGAGCCTTGCGCAAGCCCAAGACCCTGATCCTGACCTTCGCCCTCCTCCTCGGCCTCGGCCTGCTGGCCGGCTGCGGCGGCTCCGACTCCGACTCCTCCGACGCCTCCGCGGACCCGCAGGAGGTCCTCGACAAGGCGTTTCAGAGCGGCGATCCGATCACCAGCGGGGTGCTCGACATCAAGCTCGACATCAGCGCCGAGGGCGAGAACGCCGGCGACGTGAACGCGACGGTCACCGGCCCGTTCGACAGCAGCGACCAGGAGCGGCTCCCGAAGCTCGATCTCAGCCTGACCGCCACGGGGAGCGCCGAGGGCTCCGACTTCGACTTCGACGGCGGGCTGACCCTGACCGGCGACGCCGCCTACGTCAACTACTCCGGGCAGGCCTACGAGGTCGACGCCTCCACCTACCAGATGCTGCAGAGCGCCTTCCAGCAGTCGACGAAGGCAGCGGGCGAGGGCGAGGAGGGCGGATCGCTGTCGCAGTTCGGCATCGACCCATCCACCTGGCTCACGGACCTGAAGAACGAGGGCACCGAGGATCTCGACGGGACCGAGGTCGTGCACGTCTCCGGCACGGCGCAGGTCGACAAGATCGTCTCCGACCTGGGCTCGATCGCCGAGCAGACCGGCCAGGCCGACCAGCTCGACAAGGGCTCGCTCAGGGAGCTGCAGAGCTCGATCGACAGCGCGACGATGGACGTCTACGCGAACGCCGACGACGGCCAGCTGCGGCGCTTCGACGTCAACCTCGACGTCTCCAGCGCCGATCAGGGCAAGGCGACCATCGACGCCTCGGTCGGCATCGCCGACGCCGGCGAGGAGCAGTCGATCGACGCGCCCGACGACGCCAAGCCGCTGACCGACCTGCTCGGCGAGCTGCCGCTCGGCCTCGCCGCCGGGATCGGGGGCGACATGCCGGCCGGCGGCGATGGCGGCGCGGGCTCGGCGGTGCCGGACGGCGCCAACGCCGCCGAGTACTACGACTGCGTGCAGAAGGCGAAGGACGCCGAGGCCGTCCAGAAGTGCGCTGATCTGATCGGCGGCTGAGCCGGGCCGGCGGCGGCGCGCGACCGCGGGCCCGCCGCCGCTTCCGCCCCCAATAAGGTTCGAGGATGAGCGCGCCCAAGCCGGCCTTCAGTCGAGCGTTCCTGGCCGGCCCCCACGGATGGCCGTATCTGCTGGTGCCGTTCATCCCCGCGGCCATCGCCGCGGAGCTCCTGCACGCCTCCGCGCCGCTCGTCTTCTTCGTCGCCGCCGCCGGGATCATCCCCACGGCGGCGCTCATGGGGCGCGCCACCGAGGAGCTGGCGGAGCGCGCCGGGCCGGGGATCGGCGGGCTGCTGAACGTCACCTTCGGCAACATGCCGGAGCTGATCATCGCCCTGTTCGCGCTCAACGCGGGCCTGCACGAGGTCGTCAAGGCGTCGATCATCGGCTCGATCATCGGCAACATCCTGCTCGTGCTCGGGGCCGCGATGGTGGCCGGGGGGATGGGGCGTCCGGGCCAGGTGCAGCGCTTCGACCGGACCGCGGCGACGACCCAGTCGACGATGCTCTTCCTCGCCGCCGGGGCGCTGCTGATGCCGGCGATCTTCGAGCTCGTCGAGGGCAAGGGCCTGCCCGGCGTGGGGGCGGAGATGGTCAACTACGACAGCCGCGTCGAGCACCTCTCCCTCGCCGTGGCGGCCGTCCTGGTCCTGACCTATGTGGCCGGGCTCTTCTTCTCCCTGCGCACCCATCGCGACGTCTTCAATCCCGCGCACGAGGCGGGCGACGAGGCCGAGGGGGAGACCTGGGGCTGGTCGGTCCGCACCTCGGTGATCGCGCTCGCGATCGCCGGCGCGGCGGTCGGCGTGATGTCGGAGGTGCTGGTCGGCTCGATCAGCGAGGCCTCGCACTCGATCGGCCTGAGCGAGTTCTTCATCGGCGCGATCGTGGTCGCGATCGTGGGCAACGCGGCCGAGCACTGGGTCGCGGTGCTGGTCGCCCACAAGGGCAAGATGAACCTCGCGGTCAACATCGCGATCGGCTCCAGCGCCCAGGTCGCGCTGTTCGTCGCCCCGGTGCTCGTCTTCGCGTCGTTTCTGATCGGGCCGGGCCCGATGCCGCTCGTGTTCAACGGCTTCGAGCTCGGCGCGATCCTGCTCGCGGTGCTGATCGCGAACGCGGTCACCCAGGAGGGGGAGTCCACCTGGTTCGAGGGGATTCAGCTGCTCGCCGTCTACGCGATCCTCGCGATCGCCTTCCTCGTCGCGTGATCGCCGGCCTGCTGCTCGCCGTTGCGTTCGTGGTCATCCTGGCCGGCGCGCTGATGTTCACCAACGCCGTCGAGTGGCTCGGCCACCGGCTCGAGCTCGGCGAGGGCGCGACGGGCAGCCTGCTCGCGGCCGTCGGCACCGCGATGCCCGAGACCCTGATCCCGATCGTCGCCCTGATCGGCGGCGCCGAGGGCTCCGACGACGTCGCCGTCGGCGCGATCATCGGCGCCCCCTTCCTGCTCGCGACCCTCGCCATGGGGCTGGTCGGGATCTCGGCTCACGCCTGGAGCAGGCGCCGCGCCCAGGGCCTGCGCCTGAATGCCGACGTGCCGACCCTGGACCGGGACCTCGTCTTCTTCATCGTCCTGTTCGGCGCCGCCCTGCTGGTCGGGATCCTGACCCCGGGGGCGCTGCACGTGCCGCTCGCGATCGGCTTCGTGATCGCCTACGTCGTCTACGTCCACCGCACGCTGTCCTCGGGCGGCGCCGTGCAGGAGCTGGACACGATCGGCCCCCTCTACTTCGAGCGCGGCGCGGTGGGGCAGCCGTCGGGGTGGCGGATCGGGGTGCAGTTCGTGGTCGGGCTGGGCGCGATCGTCGCCGGCGCGCACCTGTTTGTCGAGGAGATGATCCACGTCGCGGAGAGCATCGGGATCGAGCCGCTGGTCCTCTCGCTGATCCTCGCCCCGCTGGCCACCGAGCTGCCGGAGAAGGTCAACAGCGTCTTCTGGGTGCGCGAGGGCAAAGACAGCCTGGCGCTCGGCAACATCACCGGCGCGATGGTCTTCCAGGCGACCATCCCGGTCGCCTTCGGGGTTGCCTTCACCGACTGGGACCTGGACAACTTCGCGATCCTCTCCGCCTCGCTGGGCCTCGCCGGCGGGGTGCTCTGCTACTGGACCCTGCGCCTGCGCGGCCGCTTCGAGTGGCCCTCGGTTATCGCTTGGATAGCCCTCTTCGGCGCCTTCCTCGCCTACGTGATGGCCTCCGGCTGAGGCCCGGGGCCGCCGGGGGCGCGGTCGCTGGGCCGCAGGCGGACTACGCCTGCAGCTCGTCGAGGGCGGCGAGGACGAGCTCGTCGTGCTTGGCGGCCTGCACGCGGGGGAAGGTCTTGGCGATCTTGCCGTCGGGGTCGATGATGAACGTCGCGCGCTGGATCCCCCAGCGCTTCTTCCCATACATGTTCTTCTCGACCCAGACGCCGTAGCGGTCGGCGACGGCATGGCCCGGGTCGGCGAGCAGCGTGAAGCCGAGGTCGTACTTGTCGTCGAAGGCGGCCACCTCACGGGTCTCGTCGGGGGAGACGCCGATGACCCGCACGCCCCGGCGCTCGTACTCGGCGGAGCTGTCGCGCACCCCGCAGGCCTGCGTGGTGCAGCCCGGGGTATCGGCTTTCGGATAGAAGTAGAGGACCGTCCAGGCGCCCTTCAGGTCGGCCAGCCTCACGGTCTCCCCGTGCTGGTCGGAGAGCTCGAAGCCGGGCGCCGGATCGCCGGGTTGCGGCATCGCGGAGGCTCCCCTGCTCTGCGTGGCGGCCACCGGCCGGGTCTCAGATCTCGGAGTCGGGGTCGGGATCCGGCTCGAGCTCCGGGTTGTCCTCGTCCTCG
Source organism: uncultured Conexibacteraceae bacterium (assembly GCA_964487515.1). GTDB lineage: Bacteria > Actinomycetota > Thermoleophilia > Solirubrobacterales > 70-9 > RHKX01. Next base: position 6,152 of record CAZARJ010000023.1, read on the forward strand.
ATCACGCCCTCGGAGGGCATCTCGAGGCTCGTGGCGCTGGCGGCATCGCCGGCGCCGGCCGGCTTGAACTCGTCGAGCGCCTCCTCGAGGCCCGTCTCGTCGACCGGGACCTCGTCGGAGACCCGGACCCAGCTCGCGCCCTCGTAGGAGGAGCCGTCGAACAGATCCTGATCCACCGTGGCCGAATCGTCGACCACGATCACGACCTCGGTCTGGGGGTTGAAGTAGGTGCCCGGCTGGACCGCGAGCTGCTCGAGCTCGTAGACGTCGCTGCCGTCTCTCACGGCCCGGTTTATACCCCACCGGGACCCGAGCCATGCGTCCCGTCGCCTGGCGACCGCCCCGTTGGGGTGCCGGCGCTGCCGCGGCGGCCGCGCGGGCCCCGGCGCTCAGCCACCCTGGCCGCCGAGCTCGCGCAGCATCCTCGCCACCTCCGCCTCGACGTCGAGCGGCTCGTGCCCCCGGCGCTCGCGGCGCGCGTTGCGGGCGATCACGTGCGCCCGCACCTCCGCCGCGAGCGCCGGGTCGGCGGCCGGGGCCGGGGTGGAGGCGAGCAGCCGTCGCAGCTCCGCCTCGACGTCGAGGGGTGGCTCGCCGCGCCGCCGCCGCCGGTAGGCCTTCGCCTCCAGGAGCTGCCGCAGCTCGGCCTCGCGGACCGGCTGGGAGGCGCCGTCGCCAGGGTCTCCGTCGCCGGCCTCGCTGTCGCGGTCGAGCGCGAAGGCTCCCTTCCCGATCTCCCGGTAGACCGCGCCCGCGCCGGCGAAGGCGATGGCTGCGATCGGGGCGGCGATGAAGACGACGATCAGGATCACCTCCCCGTTGCTGATCGCCAGGGGCACCATCGATCGAGGGTAGCGACGCGCCGTTGCCGGTTGCGAGGCGCCGGCGCAACGGCTATTGTCCCGGCCGATTGACTGACGGGTCAATCGGTTCGCGGCCGCGAACCGCGCTGGCGTGCGGAAGCGCCGGCGGCGGGGTTGGCGCGGGTCCGTAGGCCCTTTCATCGACGACTTACAAGGAGCGATCAACGGTGGTTGACTTCACCCTCACCGACGAGCAGAAGGACCTGCGGGAGATGGCGCACAGCTTCGCCGAGAAGGAGATGCGCGCGGTCGCCTGGGACTACGACCGCGACGGCACCTGGCCGCAGGAGATCATCGAGAAGGCCTGGGAGGTGGGGCTGATGAACACCCACACCCCGGAGGCCTACGGCGGACCCGGGCTCGACTACCTCTCCGGCGCGCTGATCGAGGAGGAGCTCGGCTGGGGCTGCTCCGGCATCGGCACCTCGCTGGCCGCCAACGGCCTCGCCTCGGCGCCCGTCGTGCTCGGCGGCAGCGAGGAGGTCAAGAAGGAGTACCTCGGCATGCTCACCGAGGCGCCGAAGCTCGCCAGCTTCTGCCTCACCGAGCCCGACGCGGGCTCCGACGTCTCGGGGATGAAGACCACCGCCGTCAAGAAGGGCGACAAGTGGGTCATCAACGGCTCCAAGGTCTTCATCACCAACGGCCAGTACGCCGACTGGTACACGGTCTACGCGAAGACCGACAAGGAGGCCGGCCACCGCGGGATCTCCGCCTTCGTCGTGCCCCGCGACGACACGGTGGTGATCGACAAGAAGGAGGACAAGCTCGGCCAGCGGGCCTCGAACACCGCGGCGGTCACCTTCAACGAGACCGAGGTTCCGGCCGGCAACCTGCTCGGCGAGGAGAACCACGGGTTCAAGCTCGCGATGATGACCCTCGACCGGACCCGTCCCGGCGTCGCCGCGATGGCGGTGGGGATCGCGCGCGCGGCGCTCGAGTTCGCCGCCGAGTACTCGAAGGAGCGGCAGCAGTTCGGCGTCCCGATCGCCATGCACCAGGCCGTAGCCTTCATGATCGCCGACATGGCCACCAAGGTCGAGGCGGGCCGCCTGCTCACCTGGCAGTCGGCCTCGCTGCTCGACAACGGCCTGCGCAACACGCTCGCCGCCTCGCACGCGAAGCGCTTCGCCGCCGACTCGGCGATGGAGGTCGCCACCGACGCGGTGCAGGTCTACGGCGGCTACGGGTTCATCAAGGAGTACCCGGTCGAGAAGCTGATGCGCGACGCGAAGATCATGCAGCTCTACGAGGGCACCTCGCAGATCCAGCGCCTCGTGATCGCCAAGGAGTACCTGATGGGCCGCAACGTCAACGAGCCCGTCCCCGAGGCCGTCTCCAACGAGGAGAAGGGCGTCGAGGAGGTAGTCGCGGGCTGACCGCCCCGGCCTTCTGAGTCCCCGGCGCCGCCCTCGTTCGAGGGCGGCGCCGGTCCGGCTCGCCCAAGCCCCAGAGGCTGTCCTCCATCACCCCAAGGTCGGCCCCGCCGGCGACCCAGGCGACCGGCCCCCGGCACTCGCACGCCTGCTTACGCAGTGAAGGGGTCCCGCATAGGTCATTGGCACGCTCCTCTCGGGATAGGCCCCTCCACCGATGAGGTCGCGTAGTGTCGGCGCCCAGCAGGCGATCAACGCAAGCAGCAGCTCCGTCATCTTCTCAGTAAGAGTCCGCCACTCCAGCGTCTAGCGGGGCGCCGGTTCACCTGGGTCACGACTCAACTTAGATCGACCTGGCCGTACTGCCAGATCGGTGCCTTTGGGAAGCGGCCTCACGTGGAGCCAGATGTGCCCAAAGCATGGTTCAGGAACCCGCACTAGTTACATGCATGTGCAGAAATGCATGTACAGAAACAAGTTTCCCTTGACATGGGCGGCAAAGGGACACGAAGGTAAACTAAGCCACGCTCGAAAGGGGGCAAGCATCTCGAAGCGCAGGAAGAGGACCGACCGGCCAGCACCACGCGAGTTCTACGGAACGATCTTGATGGGGCTCCTGTGCTTATGGGCATTTGAGACGAGCACCGTGTCTGTCAGCGCCGACGTCAAGCGACCGGAATTTACCAAGGCAGCAAGCGCGGCAACCGCGGGACATCAGCGCTACGAATGCTTGACCTCAAACTACATCCTCGTTCATGCACGCAGGACGATCAGAATGACCAGAGGCGCACGGCGTGGTGTCGTGGTCCGTCTACAAGAGCCACACCCGGTGCCAGCCGGTTGCCGAATCACGGTTAGGCGGGTCTGCGCGAATGTTCGCCCTGTTTCCAAGCGAGCACGAGCGAGATATCTGCGCCTACGACCAAACTGTCAGCGCCTAAACAGGCCCATCGGCCACGAACGGCCGCTCGAGCACGTTCGATTCAAAATTCATCTCGGGCGAAACGCACGTGGGCGCTATCGAATTGGCCTCCGGGCGGTCCGCATTCCGTATCGCCATAGCGCGCCATTTGTAGCGGGGCGCACGGCGATCAAGGTAAGACCAAGACGCGGAAAACACTAATAGTCCGATTAGAAGGGGGACATGGGAGGATCATGAGGGCATCAGGGCTGAGATATGTAGGCCAGAAGAGGCTAGCTGCGCTCTCCGCGGTAGCGATAATCGCAGCATGCATAGGGACCTTTGCATCCGTGGCGGCCGGGTCGGAGATCGAGCTGCCTGACAGGATGATAAGCGAGTATATGCACGAATTTGATGTAGGACATCAAATTGCAGAGAGTCGCTTGACGACGCAAGAGATGGGCACCAAACTCGATACGCTACTCAGAGAAGATGAGAACGACGCCTACGGAGGGATCCTGTTCGAGAACGAGACCGGTGTGCTGACCGTTCTTATGACGGATCGAGCTGATATCAGTTCAGTCAAGAGACTGGCGGCAGGAGTTGGTCTGGATGCCAGCGAGTATGACATTCGCTCTGCCCGCAATTCCATGGTGGAGTTGGAAGAGCATCAGGACACGATCGAAGCCAAGCTGGCAGAACAGGTGTCTTCTGGTGTTCTTACGACGGCGATTGATATCGCAAGTAACAAGGTAGAAGTGATGATCGAAGAGGATGCTCCGCGGGAAGCAGAGGAAGCAGCCAGACGTGCCGTCTCAGATGACCCGTTGGTGCGCAAAGAGTCTGTGCCTGCGCAGAGTTTGAATGTGGCCCTAAGGTTCTGCATTCCATACTTCAATGAGTGCTCACGCCCGCTCCGTGGAGGGGTCAAGTTCTATTCAATGTTTACGGCGCAGTATTGTACCACGGGTTTTATTGGCTATGAGGAGGTCCGACGTGTCTTGTTTACGGCTGGTCATTGCCGCCTGAATGAGACCCACCCCCGGTGGGTGGCCGATGAGGCGGGCACGCAGCAGTCGCCAAAGATTGGAACCACTAAGAGATGGGCCTTCGGTCCTACGGGTGACTCCATGATCATTAAGACCGACGGAGTAAGCTGCGGCTGGTGCCCGGATGTTACTAGCCCGATCATCATGGCATCGCTTGTCGATGAGACCGCGCCAATCAAGAGTCGCGCCTGGAGCTACCCGGGCTTGTATGTGTGTCAGTTCGGTATCATCACAGACATTAGTTGTGGGCTTGTTACACATGTGAACTATACTGCCTATTATCAAGCGGAAGATGTAGTTGTAAATGGGCTGTTTCGTACGACGGCATGCACTATTCCGGGAGATAGTGGTGGTCCTGTGATCGCAGGTTACGCCGCTATTGGGATCAATAGCGGCGGAAGTGACGAAGTGGGGTGTTCTGGTACTACCTATTCAGTCCACGATGAGATCTTGCGGGCTGAGCAGAGGCTAGATGCGACGGTGCTTGTTCGGTCGCCGTAGACCTCTGGCTATATGAAACTGGTCTTTGCCGAGTGGGGGGCGGAGGATCGTGAGTACCGAGATGTTGTGGTCAGCATGGGTGGCGGGTGCGACGGGCGTGGGCGTTCCCCTATATTCGGCCGATGGGCGAGGGTCGATCGAAGCCGGTGGCGGAGGCCGTGGCGGAGACGACGCGGGCTTCCGGCGCGCGCGGGGGCAAGCGGCGCCGGCGCCGGTCCGGGCGGGCCTCGGATGTGTTCGGAGGCGAGCTGCGGCGGCGCGACGTCTTCCCGCTGCTGGTCCTGCATCTGGTCGGCCGTGAGCCTGCCTACGGGAACCGCCTGATCGAGGAGATCGAGGAGATCACCCAGGGGGTGATCTCCGTCAACCCGAACACGATGTACCCGCTGCTGCGCGAGCTCGAGTCCGAGGGGCGGATCGAGGGCCGCTGGGAGCACCCTGACCGGCGCACGCGGCGCTTCTACTCGATCACCGAGGCCGGGCGCGAGGAGTACGAGCGGCTGCGCGAGGAGCTTGGCCCCTTCCTCGACTCGATGATCCGCACCGTGAGCCTGATCCAGCGCGAGATCTACGGGGCCGGCAGCGAGGGGGGCGGCGAGGGAGTATGAGCAGCGTCGAGGCCTCGGTCGAGATCGAGGCTCCGCTGGCTGAGGTCTGGGGGCTCTACTTCGATCCCGAGCGCTGGCCGGCATGGGTGGACGGGTTGGAGGCCGTCGACTCGATGGAGGCGGGCTACCCGGATGCGGGCGGAACGCTCGCCTGGCACTCCAACGCGGCCGGGCGCGGGCGGGTCCGCGAGCGGGTCGTCGCCCACGAGCCGCGCGGTCTGCACCGGATCGCCTTCGAGGACCCGCAGGCGATCGGCGAGCTCGAGACGACCTTCGAGATGCTGCCGGCGCGTAGGGAGGGGGAGGGGCGGGGTCGCCAGGCTCAGGAGGCGCCGGGCGCGGGAGGCGCGGGTCGGGCTCACGCCGGGGTCGTCGAGGCCGACACCGGGGCGAAGGAGGAGCTCGCCGGGGCCGGCGGGGATGCCGCCGGGCGGCGCCGGACGCGGGTCACCCAGCGCCTCAGCTACTCGCTGCGTAGCGGCGGCCCGCTGCGGGTCCTGACCGATCGGCTCTTCATCCGCGGGCAGATGCGCGGGTCGCTCGCGCGCTCGCTCTCCGAGCTGCGGCGGGCGGCCGAGCGCGGCGCGCGGGGAGGGGAGGGGTAGATACCCTTCCCGGGCCCGCGCCGCGTGTTCTCGGGGCGCATGGAATCTCACGAAGGAGCGGAATGTTCGTCTTCAAGGCAGCGGTCGTCGGCGCCGGAACGATGGGTGGGGAGATCGCGCAGGCGATCGCCGCCGCCGACATCGACGTCGTCCTCAAGGACATCGACCAGAAGTTCGTCGACACGGGAATCGAGAAGGCCCGCGAGGTCACCAGGGGCCAGCTGGACCGCCTGGTCAAGAAGGAGAAGCTGACCCAGGAGCAGGCTGACGCACGCCTCTCCGAGGTCATGGGGCGGATCGAGGGGACGACGGACTACTCGTCCTTCGGCGACGTCGACTTCGTGATCGAGGCGGTGCCGGAGAAGATGGAGATCAAGCAGGCCGTCTTCGCCGAGCTCGACGAGGTGACGCCCGGGCACGCGATCCTCAGCTCCAACACCTCCTCGCTGTCGATCACCGAGATGGCGGAGGCCACCCAGCGCCCCGAGCGCGTCGTCGGCTTCCACTTCTTCTACCCGGCGTCGGTGATGCCGCTGCTGGAGATCGTCGAGGGCGATTACACCTCCGCCGAGACCAGCTCCACCGCCTTCAACTTCGCCCAGGCGATCAAGAAGCAGCCGATCGTCTGCGGCGAGGTGCCCGGCTTCGTCGTCAACCGGATCCTCAACTCGGCGGTGGCCGAGGTCTGGCGCGAGCAGGACGAGAAGGGGCTCTCGATCAAGAAGATCGACGAGGGGATCGCGGGCGCCAACGCGGCGCCGATGGGTCCGTTCATCCTCACCGACTTCCTCGGCCTGGACACCGTCCTGCACGTCGCCGAGCACTTGCGCGAGTCCTACGGGGACCGCTTCTACGTCCATCCCGGGATGGAGAAGCTGGTCGCCGAGGGCAAGCTCGGGGCCAAGAGCGGGGGCGAGGGCTCCTACAAGGACGGCGAGCCGAACCTGGCGGGCGACGCCGAGCCCGACGTCGACGAGCTGGTCGAGATGTTCTCCCTCAAGGCGCTCGTCGAAGCGTGCCTGCTGCTCGAGGAGGGCGTCTGCACGGTGCGCGAGATCGACCTCGGGATGATGGCCGGGGCCGGGCTCGATCCCCGGCGCGGTCTCTTCCCGCCGTTCTGGAAGGCCGACCTTGAGGGCCTCGACAAGGTGCTCGAGAAGCTCGAGGGCCTGGCTGAGCGCCATCCCGACCGCTTCCAGGTGCCGCGGACGCTGAAGCGCCTCGTCGCCCAGGGCAGGCTCGGGCTCGCCTCCGGGCAGGGCTTCTACGCCTACCCGCAGCCCGACGAGGGCGAGCAGGCCGAGACGATCAAGCTCGAGACCCGTCCCGGCGGCGTCGCGATCGCCTGGCTGGCGAACCTGCCGATGAACTCGATCAGCCCGCAGGTGATCGAGGACCTGCGCGCGGTCTGGGAGAGGCTCAAGGCCGGCGGCGAGGTCCGGGCACTGGTGATCGCCTCCTCGGTCCCGCTCGTCTACTCCGCCGGCGCCGATATCAAGGCGTTCACGAGCATGGACGAGGCCGGCGGCAAGGCGCTGATCGAGGACGGCCACGCCCTGCTGCGCGAGCTCGGCAGCGAGGGGATCGCGACGATCGCGGCCGTCAACTCGCTCGCCTTCGGGGGCGGCTGCGAGCTGGCGATGGCCTGCGACATGCGGATCGCGGCCGAGTCCGCGGTCTTCGGCCAGCCCGAGGTGAAGCTGGGGATCATCCCCGGCTTCGGCGGCACGCAGCGGCTGCCGCGCCTGGTCG
>CAZARJ010000024.1:0-13578 GCA_964487515.1 uncultured Conexibacteraceae bacterium
ACTTCCTGCTCTTCTCCCTGCCCGACACCGACTACTACTCGCACCGGGACGGGCCGGAGGGGACCGAGCCGGCGATCGGGCTGGCCGACGCGGCGCTCGGGGAGCTGGTCGCCGCACACGGCGGGCTGACCCCGTTCCTGGAGCGCAACGCGGTGATCGTCGTCTCCGACCACGCGCAGAGCGCCGTCGGCGAGCGCCTCGACCTGGCGGCGGGCCTGGGCGAGCGCTGGGAGCTGTTGCGGCCCAACGCGCCGCTGGCGGCGGAGGACCGGATCGCGGTCGGCCCGAGCGGCCGCGGCGCCGCGATCTGGCTGCTCGGCGAGGAGGCGTCCCGGCGCGCGACCGCCGCCGCCCTGCGGCGCTTCATCCCCGACCATGTGCCGGAGGTGGAGCTGCTCGCCTGGCGCGCGGGCCCGGCCGAGGCGGCCGTGCGCCGTGGCGAGCACGAGCTGCGCTTCGCACCCGGCGGCGAGTTGCGCGACCGCCGCGGGCGGAGCTGGTCGGTCGACGGCGATCTGGGGGCGCTGGGAGCGCTGACGGGCGACGGCCTCTTCCTCGCGCCCGAGTATCCAGATGCCCTCGCGCGCCTCTGGGCGGCGCTCGCCAACCCCAACGCGGGCGACATGCTGCTCAGCCTGCGCGAGGGCGTGGAGTGCCTCGACTGGGGCGGGGCGAGCCACGTGCCGGGCGGCGGCCACGGCTCGTTGCGCGCCGGCGACTCGCTGGCGACGCTGCTCACCGTCGGCCTCGATCCGCGGGGGGAGCATCCCGACCGCGAGGAGTGGGCGATCAGCGACGTCGCCGGTCTCGTCGCCTCCCACTTCGGCGTCGCCCCGCCGCCTCCCACCGACGGCCCGGGGGCCGAGCCGCGCGAGCTTCGCCGGACTGCGGCGGCCGGCCGCGGGGCGGCTTAGGATCAGCGGGTGGCGATGCGTACGGAACCGGGCCCACCGCGGTCTCGCGCGGCCGCCGGCGTGCCCTCGCGAGGCCGCTGGGAAACCGCCGCCGACTGGAGCTGGGGGATGCTGAGACGCATCCACCTCGGCACGCGCAAGCCGGGCAACTGGGTGCAGCTCTTCCATTTCGGGGTGGTCGGTGGGACCGGCTACGTGATCAACCTGATCGTCTTCACGCTGCTCGCCCACGGGGCCGACCTGAACCACATGCTGGCGGCGATCGGGGCCTTCGTCGTCGCGGTGACCAACAACTTCCTGCTCAACCGCCACTGGACCTTCCGCCGCCAGGGAGCGACCCGCTCACGGGCGGGATTCCAGGCGGCGCGCTTTCTCACCGTGAGCCTGGTCGGCCTGGGAGTGAACCTGCTCGCCCTGGCCCTGCTTGTCGACATCCTCGGCGCGGCGGAGCTGCCGGGTCAGGCCGTCGCGGTGGCGATCGCGACCCCGGTCAACTTCATCGGCAACAAGCTCTGGACGTTCGGCCGCACCGAGGCCGAGTAGTTCCCGCCATGGAGTCAGTTGCGCTGCACATACCCCTCTGAGGTAGCCGCGCCCGCCGGTGGCGGAACCGAAATGTCACCGGCGGGCAATATCCCTATGTGACCGGAGGATCGAACGACTCACAGCTGATCCGGCGTTCCCTCGCTGATCCGGCGGCGTTCGCCGGAATCTTCGATCGGCACTTCGACCCCGTCTTCGGCTACCTGTGTCGCCGGGTGGGAGCGCGGTTGGCGGAAGATCTGGCCGCGGAGACGTTCGTCATCGCTTTCGAGCGGCGCCGGGAGTTTCGTCTCGCTGCTGACGACGCCAGACCGTGGCTGCTCGGGATCGCGACGAACTTGGCGAGCCGGGAGCGTCGCCGCGAGGGGCGGCAGCTCCGCGCCTACTCCCGCTCGGCGGCGCGTGCGCTCGTCGATGACGCTCTAGAAGGGGCTGATGATCGCGCCGACGCGGCACGCGGACGTTCCCTGCTCGCCTCCACACTGGCCGAGCTACCGGTGGAGCAACGCGAGGTCGTCGTGCTTCACGCCTGGGCGGACCTCTCCTACGAGGAGATCGCAGACGCGCTCTCGGTGCCGGTCGGCACGGTTCGGTCGCGGCTGTCCCGTGCCCGGAGAAGCTTCAGGACGCGATTGGAAGAGGTTGGAGACGACGAATACGTGAAAACGGCCGACGGAGGGTGATGACGATGGACGAGTTCGACTATGTGCGGGCGATCGGCAAGGACCTGGATGAGCCGAGCGAGCCGTCTCGCGCCCGTGTCAGGGCGGCCCTGATGGCGGCTGTTGAGGCGGAAGGGGCTGGATCCGGTAACGCCGACCGGAGCAGGCCCCGGAACCGAGCTTGGCGCCGCGCGCGGATCCTGCTGATCGCAGCGGGCGCTCTCCTCGTTCCAACGGCCGGATTCGCCCTCACCCAGTCCGGCGATCGGCCGGTCCAGGCGGCCGCCTGCCCGGAGGCGAACGATGCCCTGAGGGACGCGGGCTTCGAGCCGCCGACCGAGTACGCGGAATGCCCGGACCCCACCGCGCTCGACGATTTGAAGCCGACGCTGGAACGGCTCCAGGAGAAGCGAAGCGAGATCGACTCAGGGTCGCCTTAATCTCGGGAGCCGGGTCCTGGGGGGTGACCGGGCTGGGGACCCGAGCGGGGCTGCGATAGTTCCGGGGCACTCTCAGCACCCGATGGAAGGACTGACGATGGTCAACTTCAAGCGGCTCGCCGACCGTGCCAAGGAGGTCGTCGACGCGCAGGGCGGCCCCGATGCACTGAAGGAGAAGGCAAAGCGCGTCAAGGACATCGCGACCGGCCCGGGGACGATGGGCGAGCGGGCCCGAGCGGCCGCCGACGTGGCGCGCGAGCAGCCGGTCGGCGGCGACGGCGAGACGGCGGGCGCGGCCGGCGGGGAGCCGGGCGGAGCCAGTGACAAGCCGGAGGCCGGCTCCGGCGATTCGTCCGCGGGCGGGAGCAAATAGCCACTTCGCCGGCCGGCCCGAGGCGCGCCGGCCCGATCGCGGCCACCGTCGCGGCGGCACTGCTCGCCCTGGCCATCGCGGCATGGCCGGTCGCCCCTGCCCGGGGGGCCGACACCGGGATCGCTCCCGCGCCCTCGACGCCGGGCGGCAGCCTGACGGTGGCGCCCGAGTTCCTGCAGAGCACGACCCAGGTGCCCGGCGGCTTCCCAGAGTGGCCCGACGACTACGCGACCTCGCCCCGGGCGGCCGTGCGTGTCGCGGATCGCGATCCGGAGATCGAGGCGCGGCGGGCCGGACTCGAGCCGGGGCAGGAGCTGACCGCCTCGGTCTCGGCCGAGCCGGTGAAGCGCTGGGAGGTGAGCTACTTCGTCGGCGACGAGAAGGTGAACCTGGTGATCGTCGACGCGACGAGCGGCGAGGTGATCGAGTCCTGGACCGGCGCCGCGGTCGACTGGCCGATGGCGCGCGGCAATGAGGGTCAGTTCGGCCACATCCTCAACTCGCCCTGGGTCTGGGGGCCGCTGGCGGCGCTCTTCCTGCTCGGCCTCTGGGACTTCCGCCGCTTCCGCCGCTGGGGCCATCTGGACCTGCTCGTCCTGCTCTCCTTCGGGATCAGCCAGGCCTTCTTCAACGACGCCCGGATCGGCCTCTCCGTCCCGCTCGCCTACCCGCCGCTGCTCTACCTGCTGGCGCGCATGCTCTGGATCGGCTTCCGCGGCGGGCGCGGGCGGCGCGACGGGGCCGGGGTGGGGGAGGGGAGTGCCATAGGCGCCGGCCGGGAGGGTCTGCGCCCGAGCGCGCCGCGCTGGTTTCTGATCGTCGCGATCGTCGCGCTCCTGATCCTGCGGGTGACGGCCAACCTGGCCGACTCGGGGGTGATCGACGTGGGCTACGCGGGCGTCGTCGGCGCCGACCGGATCACGCACGGCGAGCCGATCTACGGTGACGGCGCCTTCCCCGACGACAACCCGACCGGCGACACCTACGGCCCCGCCAACTACTTCCTCTACGTCCCCTTCGAGGCGGCCCTCCCCTGGAGCGGCAGCTGGGACGAGCTGCCCGCCGCCCACGCCGCGGCGATCTTCTTCGACCTGGCCGCGGTCGTGGGCCTGTTCGTCCTCGGCGGAGCGCTGACCCGCCGCCGGCGGGATCCCGCTGCCGCTCCACCCACGACGGGGCCGCCGCCCGCGCCGGGGGCGCTCGCCGCCTCCCCTGCGTCCATGCCGGCGCGCCCGCGCGACCCCCACCGTCTCGGGCTGATCCTCGCCTTTGGCTGGGTCGCCTACCCCTACACCGCCTACACGCTGCAGAGCAACGCCAACGACTCGCTGCTCGCCGCGCTGCTGATCTGGAGCCTCGTCCTCTTCGCCCGTCCGATCGCCCGCGGCGCGCTGCTCGCGATCGCCGTGCTGACCAAGTTCGCCCCCCTCGCGCTGCTGCCCCTCTACGCCGCCGGGGAGCGGGGGTTGGCCCTGCGTCGCGGACCGGACCGGACTGCCCGGCGTGGCCTCCTCGCCTTCGGGCTCGCCTTCCTGCTCGTCGCGGCGCTGCTGCTCGCCCACCCGGCCATCGACCCCGGCTTGGCGGAGCTCTGGCGCCGAACGGTGCAGAGCCAGCTCGACCGCAACAGCCCGTTCAGCATCTGGGGCCAGATCGACCTCGGCCCGCTGCACACGGTCGTCAAGGCGGCCGTCGTTGCGCTCGGGGTCCTCGTCGCCTTCCGCCCCCGCCGCCGCTCCCCGGTCCAGATCGCCGCCCTCAGCGCCGCCCTGCTGATCGCGGTCGAGCTGACCCTCGAGCACTGGTTCTATCTCTACATCCCCTGGTTCCTGGGCGCCCTGCTGGTCGCGATCGCGGCGCGCGACTCCAACTCAGTCGCTCCGCCGGGGCCAGTGGCGCGTGGCGTCCAAGAGCTCTCCTCCTGAGCTTTCCGTCGGCCACATCGCCGGATGGCGGCCAGGATCGGATCCGCGAGAGACACGGGCGCGCGGTTTCGCGCCAGACCCGGCGGCCACTGGGGCGATCCACGTCGGTATGCCGACGTGATCCTCCCCAGCGGCCGAGGATCTTCCGGATTCCTGCCCGAATCCGGCCCTGCGCTAGCTGGCCCGCGCCATGCGCTCGATCAGGCGTGAGTGCCGCTCCCCGGTCCCGGCCGCGCGCAGGGCCCGGGTGAGCGCGCGCCGGTCCCCGGCCAGGACGCAGAGCTTCTGGGCCCGGGTGACCGCGGTGTAGAGGAGGTTGCGGGAGAGCAGCTGCGGCGCGTGGGAGCTGTGCAGGCAGACGATCACCGCCGGGACCTCGATTCCCTGCGCCTTGTGGACGGAGGTGCAGAAGCCGCCGCGCAGGATCCGCGCCTCGCGGTAGGGGAGCGTGATCAGCTCGCCGAGCTCCGACTCCAGGATCAGCTGCCCGTCATCGTCGTCGGCCCCTTCGATGATCAGGATCGAGCCGTTCGTGATCCCGTGCTCCGGCAGCGTCCGGGTGGCGATCACCTTCTCGCCGATCCGGAAGCGTCCCTCGAGGCAGGCGTCGGCGTCGGCGCAGAGGGCGGCCCGCAGACGCGCGTGCAGGACGTCGATCCCCAGCTCGCCCCTGTACTGCGGCGCCAGCACCTGCACCTGGCGCACCGGGTCGAGCCCGAACTGGGCCGGGATCCGCTCGCTCGCCATCTTCACCACGTCGGCCGCCAGGTCCTCCACCTGCGAGCGCCCGTGCAGGAAGAAGTCGTGGATCTCGTCCGGCCCCGGCTCGCGGGCGGGGGCGCGGCCGGCGCGGATCGCGTGGGCGGCGCCGACGATCATCGAGCGCCGCGCCTGCCGGAAGACGTGCTCCAGCCGCACCGTCGGCACGAGCCCGGACTCGATCAGCTCGCCGAAGGGCTTGCCGGGTCCGACCGGGGGGAGCTGGTCCGCGTCGCCGATCAGGACCAGGTGCGTCTCGGGGCCGATCGCCGCGACGAGGTGCAGGGCGATGTCGAGCGAGAGCATCGAGGCCTCGTCGACGACGACCAGATCCGCCTCCAGCGGGGCGTCCCCGTCGCGGCCGGGAACCTCGCCGGGGATCCACTCCAGCGCCTTGTGGATCGTGTGGGCGGGAGCGCCGTTGGTCGCCTGGGTGAGGCGGCGCGCGGCGCGGCCGGTGGGGGCGAGCAGGCGCACCTCGAGCTTGCGCGCCTTGGCGAGCTGGGCCAGGGCGTCGGTCAGGTGCGTCTTGCCGGTCCCCGGGCCGCCGGTGATCAGCGACAGCCGCCGGGTGAGCGCGCCGCGGACCGCCTCCCGCTGCTCGGTGGTCAGCTCGCCGAGCTCGTTCTCCAGCGGGGGGCGGTCCCAGGCGGCGGGGGCGGCGGCGAGCTGGGAGAGCAGCTCGGCGAGCCTGCCCTCCGCGTGGTGGGTCCAGGAGCGGTAGTAGCGGGCGCCCTCGGCGCTCAGCGACGGCGGGGCCTCGACGACGAGCTCGGTGGAGTCCGCCAGGTGGTGCATCGCCGGCTCGGCGTCGAGCAGGCGGCGCATCTCGGCAACCAGCTCGCCCCGTGGCAGGTGGGTGTGGCCGCGCGACTCGGCCTCGGCGAGCACGTGCACGGCGGCGGCGCGCGTGCGCTCGGGGGCGTTCGGCGCGATCCCGCAGGCCTGCGCGAGGCGGTCGGCGCTGAGGAAGCCGATGCCGCTGATCTCGGTCAGCGCGTAGGGGTCGGCGCGCACGTCCTCGACCGCCGTCGACTCGCCGAAGACGGAGACGATCTCGCCCACGTGGGCGGCGAGCCCGTGCGGGGCCAGCAGCGCGTAGAGGCGGCGCTCGGCCCGCCGCTCCTGCCACTCCGCGGCGGCCTCGCGCGCGTTCTCCTCGCTGACCCCCTTGAGCGCCGCGAACGCCGCTTCGGGGTCGCGGTCGATCGCCCCGAAAACGTCCTCGCCGTGCTGCTCGACCAGCAGCTCGGCGCGCCGGCGGCCGATCCCGGGCAGCGAGCGGAGGTAGCGCCGCGCGCCCTCCGCGTCGGCGGGGTCGAGCGGCTCGGCGACCTCGACGCGGACCTGCAGCCCGTGCCGGGAGTGGTGCTCGTAGCTGCCCTCGACCCGCGCGCGGCCACCCTCCTCGAGATGCCCGAGAGCGCCGACGGTGACCAGCGGCGAGCCGTCGGGGAGCGAGACCTCGACCACCGCAAAGGTCCCGTCGTCGCTGCGCCAGCGGACCTGCTCGACGCGGACGTCGGAGCGGAACGGATCGCCGCTCGCCGGCCCGGCATCGAGCAGCGCTTCCTGCCCCTCAGCGTTGTCGGTCGCCGCCTTCCCCGTCATCCCCATCACGGTAGAGGGCGGGCAGGCAGACTCGGCGCGGGGGGGCAGGCCGCGGCCTTCCCAGATGCCCGCGCGCTGCCCGATTCACGAAACGATCATCTATGCTCACCGGGTGCGGGAAGAAGCCAGCAAGCGCCGCCTCGCGGCAGCGGCATCGGTCTTGGCATCCTGCGCCGCCTTCCTCTTGGCGGCCGGGATGGCGAGCGCGGCACAGATTGCCTTCATGAGCAGCCTCTCCGACGCGCAGCTCACCTACCCGGTGGTGCTGCCCGACGGGTCACTCGACTGGCAGGGCGATCTGGGGGTCGGCGAAGCCGGTCACGAGGGCCTCGCGCTGACCCCCGACGGCAAGCGGCTGTTCGTCGCCGCGCTGGATGGCAACGTCTATCCACTGCGCGTTCCGGCGAGCGGGTATCCGGTTATCGCCGCGGGTGGCCCGGAGCCGGTCGGCGTCTACCCGATCAGCGTCGTCAGCGCCACCGACGGCAGGAGCATCTACGTGACCAGCGACGATTCCGTCGTATCTTTCAGCGTCACCAGGGATGGCTCGGTGGAGCCGAAGGCCGGCCCCCCCGCGACCGTGCCCGGAGAGCTGCGCGGATTGGCCGCCACGCCGAACGGCAGGTATCTGTACGCCGCGGGCACGGTCGGCTTCGCCCCCGACGGGAGGATCTTCGGGTGGTCGATCAGACCCGGAGGAACGCTGCGGGCGCTCCCCGGGACTCCCTACCCGGCTCCCGAGGGACCGTATGCGATCTCGATCGCTCCGAACGGCAAGTACCTCTACGTCCCGGGCCGCTTCGATGGGGGCAGGATCGGCGGCTACCGGATCGCCGGGGACGGCACGCTGACCGAGCTGCCGGGGGCACCGTTCGTCGCCGCCGGATCCGCGAACACCCTCTCCTCGGCGATCACGCCCGACGGACAGAACCTCTACACGATGGACAACAGCAGCGGCGAGGGGGCCGCCTTTTCGATTCGCCGCAGCGGCAAGCTCGTGCCGCTCGCCGGCCCCGCGGCGTCCTTTACGACCTCGGGCAACCCGAGCGCCCTGACCGCGAGCGCCGACGGCAAGCGCATCTACGTCCGCAGCAGCGGCGTCGAGACCGTCGACGGATTCCGGCGCCGGGCATCCGGCCGGCTGACGCCGTTGCCCGGGTCCCCCTTCGAGGGGCAGGGCTTGGGCGAGTTTCAGTCGATCGCCCTCTCGCCCGCCCAGCCGCCGCGGGCCAGGCTGAGCGCGAAGAAGCGGGCGCGGGTGGGCACGACCGTCCGCTTCGATGCGTCCAGATCGGGCGACGACGGGGAGATCGCCCGCTACCGGTGGAAGTTCGGCGACGGCGAGGCGCGGACGTCCACGGCTCCCCGGGTCAGGCACCGTTTCAGAAAGCCGGGTCGCTACCGGGTGAGAGTGATCGTCACCGACGACGACGGCTGCTCGGCGAAGTTCCTCAGCGCCGGCCAGACCGCCTACTGCAACGGCTCCAAGCGCGCCATCGCGAAGGCGAGGATCAGGGTCAAGCGCAAGCGACGGTAGAAGCGGCGCGGCGCCGGCGGGTGGCTGGGCGGGGGACGGCCGTGCCCGATCCGGTCCCCCGCCCAGCCACCCGCTCGGGCCTACGCCACGGGCGCCACCAGGGGCTCGGCCAGCGGCCAGCCCGAGATCTGCTCGGCGAAGTCGGGCGGGTCGAGCACGACCAGCAGACGCGCCTCGCCCTCGCCCGTGTTCTCGAGCCGCACCCGCTCGCCGACCGGGATCGCCGCCGCGCAGCCGGGCTCGAGCGCGGTCTCGCCGCCGTCGGCGGCGGAGACGATCCGCACCGAGCCGCTCAGCGGCGCGACGATGGTGTGCGAGCTGCCGTGATCGTGGTCGGGCATCGCCCCGCCCGCCGGCACCGTGACGTGCACCAGCGCCACCGGCCAGTCCCCGCGGGCGCCGATCAGCGCCTCCGCGATC
The DNA here is from genome assembly GCA_964487515.1 of uncultured Conexibacteraceae bacterium. GTDB lineage: Bacteria > Actinomycetota > Thermoleophilia > Solirubrobacterales > 70-9 > RHKX01. The sequence goes on from CAZARJ010000024.1 coordinate 9,185, forward strand.
GGTGTCCCCGGAGCTGCCTGGTGCCGCTCCCCGTCCCCTGCCGCGATCCGTTGCACGCTCATCTCGAGCCTCCTTCAGCTATTTACACACCGACGATGGGGAAATAATAGAGAAGCTGCGGGGAGCGCGCGCGGCCGCTCGCGACCGGCTGCGCCTACCCCGGCGCCCGAACTTCGATCAATTCCTCCAGCCCGCGGAAATCGTCCGGGTTCCGGGTGAATAGAGGCAGCCGCGCCGCCAGTGCGGTGGCGGCGATCTGGAGGTCGAAAGCCCGCCCCCGAGCCCGGCGTCCGTGATCCGCGACGGCGCCGCAGATCACGCCGAACGCTCGCGCACACTGAGCATCGAAGGGCAGAGGATCGAAGTAGGCCTCGACGCGCTGGAGGCGATCTTGGCGGTGCGCTCGCTCCCGAGGGTCGGACGTTGCATGCGGACCGACCGCGAGCTCAGCGAGCGTCACCGCGGATATTGCCGCCATCTCGGGGAGCAGGTCAGGATCGATCCGGCCGAGGTCGATGACGACCGAGGTGTCGAGCAGCCCTCGGCCGGGCCGGGCATCAGTCATCGGGCCACGTGCCCTGGTCGACCAATGCGTCGACGTCGGCACGCAGTCGCTCCGCGGAGATGGGCTCGGCGCCGGCAAAAGCATCCCGGAGAAGCGCTGAGCGCACGAAGCGGCGGCGCCGGATCGGCTTCAACTCGCCGACCGGAACCCCGTTCCGCGTGATCACGAACTCCTCGTCGCGATCAAGCGCCCGCATGATGGAACCGCTCTCGTTCCGGAGCTCCCGTTGCGTGATCCGCCGTGCCATCGCCGCAACGTAGCACTCGTGCGACGGCCGGTCCAGCCGGCTCCAATGGCGCTGCTCGCCTCAGCATCGGGCAATCGTGGGGGCTCAAACGTGACTTTTGGGTGACGCACCGTGACAATTCTGTGGCTTCCCTGGAAGCGCGCTGACGCGGCGGCTACGGTGGCCGGGTGAGCGCGACCGAGACCGCCCTTCCCGCCGCCCTGACGCTGCTGCGCCGGCTGACCGGCGACCCCCGTGCCGGCTTCCGGCCCGGGCAGCTCGACGCCATCGAGGCGCTCGTCGACCGCCGCGCGCGGGTGCTCTGCGTGCAGCGCACCGGCTGGGGCAAGAGCGCCGTCTACTTCATCGCCACCGCCCTGCTGCGCGCCGCGGGCTCGGGCCCGACGATGCTCGTCTCGCCGCTGATCGCGCTGATGCGCAACCAGCTCGCCGCGGCATCGGCGCTGGGCATCGGCGCGGCCACGGTGAACTCCTCCAACCGCGACGAGTGGGAGGAGACCTTCGCCCGCATCGACCGCGGCGAGGTGGACCTGCTGCTGCTCAGCCCCGAGCGCCTCGCCAACCCGGAGTTCCGCAACGCGGTGCTGCCCGACCTGATCCGGACGACCGGGCTGCTGGTCGTCGACGAGGCGCACTGCATCTCCGACTGGGGCCACGACTTCCGCCCCGACTACCGGCGCATCGCCGCGCTGGTCGGCCGCCTGCCGGAGGGCGCCGCCGTCCTCGCCACGACCGCGACCGCCAACGACCGCGTGATCGCAGACGTCGAGGAGCAGCTCGGCAGCGGGGGAGAGCTGACCACGATCCGCGGCACGCTCGACCGGCCCTCCCTGCGGCTCGAGGTGGTCGAGCTGCCGACCCAGGCCGAGCGCCTGGCCTGGCTGGCCACCCACGTCCCCGGGCTGCCCGGCAGCGGCATCGTCTACTGCCTGACCGTGCGCGACGCCGAGCTCGTCGCCGAGTGGCTGACCCTGAACGGGGTCGACGCGGCCGCCTACACGGGCCGCACCGACCCCGACGAGCGGGTCGAGGTCGAACGCCGGCTGCTCGCCAACGAGCTCAAGTGCGTGGTCGCCACCAGCGCCCTGGGGATGGGCTACGACAAGCCCGACCTCGGCTTCGTCGTCCACTACCAGGGGCCCGGATCGCCGATCGCCTACTACCAGCAGGTCGGGCGCGCGGGTCGCGCCCTGGAGCGCGCCGACGCCGTCCTGCTGCGCGGCGCCGAGGACCGGCGGATCCAGGATTTCTTCATCAAGAGCGCCTTCCCGCCGCCGGAGCGCGTGGCCGAGGTCCTCGGCCTGATCGAGGCCGCGGACCGCCCCCTCTCCGCGGGCGCGCTGATGGCCGACGTGAACCTGGGCAAGGCGCGCCTGGAGCTGATGCTGAAGCAGCTCGAGGTCGAGGGAGCGCTGGAGCGGGTGCGGGGAGGGTGGCGCCGAAGCGATGCTGAGTGGTCCTACGACACCGAGCGCATCGAGGCCGTGACCGCCGCCCGGCGCGCCGAGCAGCAGGCGATGAAGGAATACGGGACCGACGGACGCTGCCTGATGCAGGCGCTGCGCGAGGAGCTCGACGACCCGCTGGCCGAGCCCTGCGGCCGCTGTGCCGTCTGCAGCGGGCCCGCCTTCGCCGGCGAGCCCGACCGCGCGCTGACGCTGCGCGCGATCGCCCTGCTGCGCGACCGGCCGATCGAGCTCGAGCCCCGCAAGTCGACGCCCACCCAGGCGGGCGGGTTCAGCCGCGTGCCCCGGGAGGAGCAGCTCGAGCCCGGCCGGGCGCTGTCGACGCTCAACGACGCCGGCTGGGGCCGCCTCGTCGCCGAGGGCCGGTTCCGGGACGAGCGCTTCGCCGACGACCTGGTAGAAGCGGCGGCCGCGCTGCTGGGCCGCTGGCAGCCGGACAACGCGCCGGCCTGGGTCACCGCGGTTCCCTCCCGGCGCCGTCCCGACCTGGTGCCGGACTTCGCGCAGCGCCTGGCCGCCGTCCTGAACCTGCCCTACGTCGCGGCGCTGACGATGACGCGCGAGACGCGTCCGCAGAATCAGATGCGTAACTCGCGCAACCAGTACCTCAACGTCGAAGGCGCCTTCCGGGCCGACCGCGCCGCCTGCCCGCCCGGCCCGGCGCTTCTCGTCGACGACCTGGTCGACTCCCGCTGGACGATCACCGAGGCTGGCCGCACCCTGCGCCGCGCGGGCACGGTCGCCGTCGTCCCTCTGGCCCTCGCCGCCACCCCGACGAGCGGCTGAGGGTTCGTCGATGTCCCAGGTCGTCCCATCCGGCCCCTGCCATCAACATTCAAGCTTGTAGACTGATGGTCTACATGGCGGAAACGACGACGATCAGGGTCTCGACGCGGACCAGGGACGTGCTCAACAGCTTGGCCGCCCGCAGAGGCCAGACCGCGGGCGACGTGGTCGCGACGCTCGCCGCCGCGGCTGACGAGGAGCGCTGGCTTGAGGACATCGCGGCGAGCTTCCGGCGCCTGGCGGACGATCCCGAGATGCTTCGCCGGTACCGCGCGGAATCGGAAGATCTCGAGTCGTTCACCGCACCGGTGCCCGACTGGTGAGCTTGTGAACCCGCAGCAGGGAGAGGTCCATCGGGTCGATCCCGATCCGACGCGAGGACGTGAGCAGGCGAAGCCGCGGCCGTTCGTGATCGTCTCGATCGACGCGCTGAACCTGAATGGCCTCGGGATATCTCTGGCCGTCCCGCTGACGCGCACCGACTTCTCCAACGCCCTTCACATGTCGATTCCGGCCAAGGAGGGAGGTCTTCCCGAGCGGAGCTTCGCGATGCCGGAGCAACTCCGGGCCGTCGCACACGAGCGATTCAGCCGAAAGCTGGGACGGCTGCGGCCCGGCAGCCTCGAGGACCTCCTCAAGCGCTGTCGGATCCTGCTCCGCTGAGCCGCCTCACCGCGCCCTCAAAGCCGGCGACACTGGTTCTCCTTGTCACCCTCGACCCTGTTGCGGCCCCCGACGGGCTTCGGCCGGTTGCTCTTGCACTGGAGGTTGCCGCCAACCCGGTTGCGGCGGACGGCGAACTTGCCGTTGTTGCTGAAGAGCTGGATGTCGCCGTCGACGACGTTGCGGATCAGCTTGCCGCCGCCGCCCTGCTCGAGCTGGATGTTGCCGTCGATCCGCGAGCGCTTCTTCTTCCTGTTGCGGACCACGACCCGCCTGTGGTTCTCCGCCTGAATGTTCCCCTCCACGACGACGCCCCTGGCGACCAGCTTGGCCCGGGACTTGACGATCACGTTCCCGTCGATGCGGGTGCGGATCAGCTTGCAGGTCTTGCCGGCCGGGACGACCACATTGTCTCCGATCGACCGCGCACCGATCTTGCCGGAGCAGCGACGATCGTCGGCGAGGGCGGTGGGGGCGAGGAAGAGAGAGGTGACGAGGGCGAAGGGCAGGGCGATGATGAGGCGCTTCATCATCCGAAGGTAGCCCAACCCCGGTCACTGTTCAATGGACTTGCGTTTCCGGCCGCGGAGAGCCGCGATCTGCGCTCAGGCGGAGGGGAACGCCTCGGCCAGCTCGCGCGCGAGCAGGGCCTGCACCTCGGGCAGGA
>CAZARJ010000025.1:0-13364 GCA_964487515.1 uncultured Conexibacteraceae bacterium
CTCGGCGGGGGAAAACGTCGCCCGCCTGCGCAGATCCTTCAATCCCTCGCCTCGGCAGGCGAAGGTAGTCCCGCCCCTGACCCCGCTTCCTCCCCTCACTGCCAAGACAACCGTCCGGCCGCTCAGCCGCTCCCTCGGCAGGCGAGTCCCCTCCCGCCCGGCAACCGCCCGACCGCTCAGCCGGCCCCTCGGTAGGCGAATCCCCTCCCCCCCGGCGCCGTCCCGCTGCTTCCTGTGCTTCGGTGGGTGGGACCGCCAGGGCGCTAGTTGTCGCGCAGGTTCTTGCAGCGGTCGATCTGCCAGGTCCGCTTCGAGGGCCGGTAGGTCCCGTAGCCCTTGCAGTAGTAGGGACCGCTCTTCCACTCGCCCTTCGCGTACCACTTGCACTTCATCGTCTTGCCGTTGTCCTTGCAGGCGCCGGCGAAGGTCGGCGAGATGTCGCGCGCCTCGAGCCGCGACCACAGATGGGCCCCGATCGCGGCCTTGCACGGGTTCACGCTCCAGTTGCCCTTCCTGCCGAGGAACGCCTTCGCGTCGCAGACGTATCGCGGAGAACCCCCGTAGCGGCCCTCGGCGTGCCAGTTGCAGACGACCTTGTGGGGGCCGCGGCTGCGCTTCTGGCAGGAGACGCGCCCGGACTCGATCGCGTAACGGGAGAGCGACCGCACGAGCCGCTTGTAGAGCTTGCCGTTCGGGGACTTGTCGGGAGAGAAGGTGAACGTGCCGCCGGCGGCCTGGCAGTCCGGACAGACCGAGGAGCCCCGATAGAGCCAGGCCCTGATCCCGCCCTTGCTGGTCACCTTGACCCGGTCCGAGGGGCGCCAGCGATCCGCCTTGATCCCCATGTCGGAGGCCTCCTGGGTGACGACGAGGTTCAGATACCACGTCTTCTTCGTCCCCTTGCGGACCGAGGCGATGCCGAGCTTGCGGGTCCGGCAGGGGTCGGAGTGGGCGCTCGGGCCCTGGGTGCAGCCGTAGCCGTTGTCGGCCGAGATCCGCGGGTTGGTCTCGAGGATCTTGCCGTTCGCCTTCACCGATCCCGGCTTGTTGGTGAAGATCACCGCCGCCCGCTGGGTGATGTTGTAGGGCAGCGAGCCGATCCTGGTCACGGCCTCGGCGTCGACGACGATCTGGTCGCCCTTGCGCAGCCCCTTCAGGGGCAGGGAGTAGGCGACCTGGCGGTCGGAATCGGAGCCGTCCGGGCTCACGCGGAGCTTGCGCCGGTAGGGCTTCGAGCGCCGCCAGCTCCGCTTGGACTTCTTCTTGCCCCGGAAGAGGATCGAGCTCAGCTTGCCGCGGCCCTGGTGGATGCGCTTGTTGTCGTCGCTGGAGCCGACCACCACGACCTCGCGCGAGCGGGCGCTCGAGCGCGAGGCGCTGAGGACCATGTTGAGGTGGCAGTTGGCCGGGGCGCAGGGCAGCTTCGAGGCACGGGCCGGGACCTTGATCCCGCCCCAGGGGATCGAGATGATGCAGTGCCGGTTGCGGTTCGGCTGCCGCTGCGAGCAGGTCAGCGAGCGCGTGCGGCTGATCGCCACGGTGCGCCTGCCGCCGGTCGAGCCGGCCTTGGGCCCGAGCACCAGCTTCATCTTCAGGTGCGGGTTGTAGCCGTAGGTGCGCCCCACGCACGGGGTCCCGGGGCCCGGGTGGCGGGGATTGGCCTTGGCGCAGATCGTGATCTCGGCCTCGCCGGAGCCCTCGATCCGGTAGCCCCGCTTGAGCCTGCCGATCTGGCCCGGCTTCAGCGACATGATCGAGCGCGCCTTCTGCCAGGGCTTGCGGGCGATCGGGACCGTCTTCACCCGGTCGCCGCCGCGGAACGGGGTCGAGGCGGTCTGCACCTTGGCCCCGCGCGCCTCAGCCGGGCCGGCGGCCGCCAGCGACGCGGCCGCCGCCGCGAGCAGGGCGAGCACGAGGGCGCACGCGGCCGCCGCCGCGCCGGTCCGCCGCCCCGCCCGCAGGGCCACTTCAGCGAAAGGTCCGGGCACGGGTTGAGTATCGGCCGCCGCGGCCCGTCCTTGAGCCGCGGAGCCGGACGCCGCTCAGCCGTCCGGTTGGCGGGCCAGGCTGAGCAGCTCCTGGCGCGTGCGCGGGTCCTCCTTGATCAGCCCCCGCAGCGCCGAGGTCACCGTCCGGGCGCCCGGCTTCTGGACCCCGCGCATCGACATGCAGAGATGCTCGGCGTCCATGATCACGCCGACGCCGCGGGGGCGCAGCGTGTCCTCCAGCCAGTCCGCGATCTGGGTCGTCAGGCGCTCCTGCACCTGTAGATCGTGCGCGAACAGGTCGACGACCCGGGCCAGCTTCGACAGCCCGATGATCCGCTCGCCGGGCATGTAGGCGACGTGCGCGACCCCGTGGAAGGGCAGCAGATGGTGCATGCAGAGCGACTGGAACGGGATGTCACGGACCAGCACCAGCTCGTCGTAGCCCTCGTCGTTGGCGAACGTGGTCGCCGTGAACGGGGTCGGCGACAGCAGCTCCGCGTAGGCGCGCGCCACCCGGCCCGGCGTCTCGCGCAGATGCTGGCTGGCGGTGTCGGCGCCCAGCGCCTCGAGCAGGTCGGCGGCGGCGCGCTCGGCCGCCTCCAGATCGATCGCGCGGCCGAGTCGGCCCGCGACCCCGTCGGCGCCCGGCACGGCGGACTCGATCCCGCCGGTCCCGGGACCGCCGCCGTTGCTGCGCGGGTCTCCCTTCTCCGCTGCCATCGCTCAGCCCTCCCGGGCCGCGTCGAGCAGCTCGCCGAGCGGGACATCCGGGTCGGCGAGTCGCGCCGGATCGAGCACGGCACGCGTCTGGATCAGGTCGCGGATCGTCTCGCTGACGTCCCAGACGTTGACGTTCATGCCCGCCACGAGCCTCCCCTCGCGGAGCCAGAAGGCGATCAGCTCGCCGCTATCGGGCTCGCCGCGCACGACCGGCCCGGCCGGCTCGTCGGTCCAGCCGCGGTACTCCATGCCGGTGTCGTACTGGTCGGAGAAGAAGTAGGGGATCTCCGCGAAGGTCACCTCCTCGCCGAGCATCGAGCGGGCCGCGGCAACGCCCTGCTCGCGGGCGTTGGCCCAGTGCTCGACCCTGATCCGGCGCCCGTAGAAGGGATGCTCGGCGTTGGCAACGTCGCCGGCGGCGAAGACGTCCGGCGCGCTGGTGCGCAGGGCGGGATCGACGAGGATCCCGTCGTCGACCGCCAGCCCGGCCGCCTCGGCGAGCCGCACCCGCGGCCGGACGCCGATTCCGACCACGACCAGATCCGCGGCGACCGTCTCCCCGCCCGCCAGCCGCACGCCGCTGACGGAGCCGTCGCCCTCGATCGCCTCGACCTGCTCGCCGGCGAGCATGCGCACGCCCTGCGCCCGGTGCACGTCGCGATAGAAGGCGCCCATCTCGGGCCCGAGCACGCGCTCCAGGGGCACGTCAGCGATGTCGATCACGGTCACCTCGCAGCCCATCTGCCTGGCCGACGCGGCCACCTCGCAGCCGATCCAGCCGGCGCCGATCACCGCCACGCGCGGCTTCGACCGCAGCACCTCGCCGAGCCCGCGCGAGTCGGCGAGCGAGCGCAGCACCCGGACCCCGTCGAGATCGGCGCCGGGGACGGGCAGCCGCACGGGCTCCGCCCCGGTGCTCAGCAGCAGCTTCGAGTAGCCGAGCCGCTCGCCGCCCTCGAGCTCCACCTCGTGCGCGCCGGGGTCGAGCGCCGTGACGGTCTCCCCCGTCCGCAGCTCCACCTCGTGCTCGGCGTAGAAGCCCTCCTCGTGCGCGTAGGGCGGCCCGTCGGCCTCGCCGCGCAGGAACTCCTTCGAGAGTGGCGGGCGCTCGTACGGGCGCTCCGGCTCGGCGCCGATCAGCACCAGCGGCCCGTCGTAGCCCTCCTCGCGCAGCGTCTCGGCGGCGAGCGCCGACGCCAGCCCGGCGCCGACGATCAAGAAAGGTGCAGGTTGGTTGCTCATCCGTCCTCCTGGTCGGTGGCACGGCCGCCCACCGCGGGAGGCCCGTCCTCCTGTTTGCGCGCCGCGGGGCGCACTTCTTACCCCGCAGGGTAGGCGTCGGCCGCCGTCGGCGGGGGCAGCGGCCGCGCCGGGCGCGTGCGGAGGGCCGCCGCCGACAGGTAAGAAATGCCTCGCGCGGGTCGCAAACGAAGCGTGGAAGCCGCAACGACGATGCCCTTGCCCGCCGCAGGCGATACCGTCGGCCTGGTGCCCCGGCCGCCCGTGGGGCGCGCGCCGATGAGCTCCCCGGTCTCCAGCCCCGATCAGTCCCCGGCCCTTCCCGGGCCCGATCGCGAGTCGCGCGCCTGGCTCGCCGATCTGCGCGCCGACGGCCACCGCGCCGCCGCGGCCCGGCGGCGCCTGCACGAGCTGCTGCTGCGCGCCGCCCGCTTCGAGGTCGGCCGCCGGCGCGGATCCCACCCGATGCTGCGCGGGGACCTCGACGAGCTCGCGCTCGAGGCGGCCGGCGAGGCGCAGCTCGCGATCCTGCGCAAGCTGGACGACTACCGGGGCGAGAGCCGCTTCACCACCTGGGCCTACAAGTTCGCGTTGCTCGAAGCCGCCGTCGCCCTGCGCCGCCGCGCCTGGCAGGGTCGCGAGGTGCCGCTCGAGCCCGAGGCGTGGGCGCAGCTCCCGGACCGCGCCGCGACGCCCTCCGGCCGCGCCGAGGAGCGCGAGGTGCTGGCCGCGATCGGCGCGGCGATGGAGCGCGAGCTGAGCGACCACCAGCGCGAGGTGCTGGCGGCGGTCGTCCTCAACGGGGTGCCGATCGACGTGCTCGCCGAGCGGCGCGGGACGACGCGCGGAGCCCTCTACAAGACGATTCACGATGCCCGCCGCAAGCTGCGCGCCGCGCTCGGGGAGGCGGGGCTGCGCTTCGCCGACGCGGCGGGAGACGGCCGCGCCCGGCGCGGCGGGGGTGCGGGCGCAGGACGGGGCGAGGACCTCGATACCCACGGACGCGGAGGTGGAGGATGAGCGGTCCCATCGAGCGGCGAGCGGAAGCCGGCGAGCTGATCGCCGGGCTACTCGGGCCGGCCGGCCCGGAGCTGAGCTGCGAGGAGTGCTTCGAGCGCCTCGACGCCTACGTCGAGGCGGAGCTCAGGGGCGCCGACGCCGAGGCGGCGGTTCCCGGCATGACCGCGCACCTGAGCGGCTGCCCGGCGTGCGCCGAGGACCGGCGGAGCCTGCGCGCCCTGCTCGAAGGCGCGCATCCGTCCTGACGGCGCCGGTCCGGGGGGGGCGGCGCATCGGGGCGGGCGTGACGAAGCTAGAAGCCGAGCGCGAACTTGGCCTCTTCGGCCATCATCTCGGGCGACCACGGCGGGTCGAAGATCATCTTCGGGTGCACGTTCTTGACCCCGTCGAGGTCGCCGACGAACTCGCGCATCTGCTCGGAGACCTGCGGGCCGATCGGGCAGGCCGGGGTGGTCAGCGTGAAGGTCACGTAGACCTCCCCCCCGTCCTCGATCTCCACGTCGTAGACGAGCCCCAGGGAGACGAAGTCGAGCCCCAGCTCGGGATCGATCACCTCCTCGAGCGCCTCGTAGACCTCTTCCTCGGTGACGTTGGCTGTCTCAGGCATACGTCAAAGGTAGCGAAAGCCGAAAATCGGGCCGGACAGACCTTTCACTGCCGGACTTCGATCACCTCGTGGGATTGGTTGATCAGACTGGATTGCCCAGCATGATGTTGAGGACATAGCCCTCGCATCCGTCGTACGAATCGAGTATCGCATCGATCTGACCGTCCCCTTCCTGATCCAGCGCGTCGAGGCCGCATATGTCAGTGCCGCCCCCACCTCGGACGACATCGCCGCCCCGACTATCACGCCCATCCGCGAAATCATCACCGAGGGATCCCCTGACCGCATCATGGTCCTGGCCACCCACGGCCAGATCATCTCCATCGTCGCCCTTGATGGTGTCTTCTCCAACGTTACCTTCTAACCCGCGAACCTCGCCCTGAATAGTTCGATGGTCCCATCCGTCCTTACCGCGGATGACATCCCATCCATTTTATCCCTGAGCAACATCGCGGCCCTTTCCCATACCCATCTGGTCAGCGCCGTTCTGACCCCACGCCCGGTCGTTACCGGCTTTCATGATGACTGTGTCATCCCCGGCGCCACCAGATCGCTGATCCGGTCCATTAGTCCCCGTGAAGGTCGCGACTCCCGCCACCGTGACGCTGACGGCAATCAGGATTGCAGTAGGAGGGATCGCGAGCCACAAGCGCCATAGCCGGCTAGCCATTGAGGACATCCTCACAGACTCCCACCCGAGAGGACATATCACTCTTGAACTCAGAACACATCTCACGCAGAGCGTCGACGGACAATCCGCTGTTTTCGTCGAGCCCCTCACTCTGGTCGATCGCTTCAGAGGCGCTCAACCCAGCCTCCCGGGAGGCATCGTTAGGCGCGACGGTCACACAGATTGCTGAGGGTGAAATCGCTCCTGCCGCCTCCTCCGAAAGCACGGTGCCACAAGATTGACCTCGAATGTCCACGCCCTCAAGGACTCCATCATCAGACTTCGGGGGCTCGGACGACTCGCCATGCGCGACACTCACTACCGCAATAACAAGACCTGCCAACAGAATAGTTACCTTAAGTGCTTGCTTCGGCACACTTTCCCTCCTCTTTCAGCTAGCAGAATGACGCTATCAAGCCGATCGCCAGGTCGCGCCGGTTGTCCTGGATTAGCGAGTTACGAATGTCGCCTTGCGTCACTGGGGTGATCGTGATCGTCTCGGCTAGCCTTTTGAGGTCGTGCCGCTGGTTCTGATCCTCGTCTTCATCGTGCTCCCGCTCGCGGAGCTCTACGTGATCATTCAGGTCGGCGATCTGATCGGGATCGTGCCGACGCTGCTGCTGCTGCTCGCCGACGGCTTCCTCGGGGCGGCGCTGGCGCGCTCGCAGGGCCGCGCGGCGTGGCGCCGCTTCAACGAGGCGATCGCGGCCGGCCGCGTGCCCGCCAAGGAGGTCTTCGACGGGGCGGCGATCATCCTCGGCGGCGCCCTCCTGCTCAGCCCTGGATTCATCAGCGACGCGCTCGGGGTCCTCCTGCTGCTGCCGCCGACGCGCGCGATGCTGCGGCGCATGATCGTCGGGACGGCGCGGCGCGTCGGGCCCGTGCGGCCGGTCTTCTTCCTCTACGACCGCCACGCGGCGCGGACGGGATCGGCCGAGGAGGCGCGCCGGCGTGCGCAGGGATCGCGGGGCGGGCGCGGGGCCGGATCGCCTCCCCCCTGGCCGCCCGGCGCGGGGCAGGCGCCCGGGAAGCCCTACGACATCGACGGCAGCGCCCGCGAGATCCCCGATGACGCGCCCGAGCTCGGCGACGGCCACGACGAGCGGCGGGCCGGCTGAGCGATGGCTCCGCTGCTCCAGACCACGCACCCCTACCGGGCGGCCGGCCGCGGTGGGCGCGAGGCCGGCTGAGCGATGCGCCTGATCTCCAGCATCGACGGCGAGCGCGGCTACAGCTCCCTGCTCGTCCGCGAGGGTGACGCGACGGCGATCCACTGCGGCGACGGCGACGCGATCGTCGCCCGCGGCGAGATTCCCGCCGAAGAGGGACGGGCGCGGCTGCGGACCGAGGAGCCCGGCGCGGAGGAGCTGGTCCTCTCGTGGAGCCCCGCGGGGCCGATGCTCGAGCTGACGATCGGCGAAGCACGGGTGATCGTGCACGGCGCGGCGAGCAGCGGCACCCGCGGCGAGGAGCGGATGAGCGGCCCCGGGATCGCGTGGACGCTGCCCGAGGAGGGCTACTCGGTGCTGCGCACGGTCTGGGCGATCACGGCCCGCAGCAGCCTGCTGATGCTCGCCTCCCTGCGGCCCGAGGGCGCCCGCGAGCACTCCGAGGAGCTGGTCGGGGCGGCGCGGATCGTCCCCAAGCTCGACCCCTACGGATATGCCGAGCCGCTGCTCTCGACCGAGTACGACCCCGAGGGCGTCCACCGGCGTGCGACCCTGGAGCTGTGGCCGGTGGACGAGGATCCGCACCCCGAGCGCGCCGGTGGACGCCGCATCGCGGGCGGCGAGGCCGACACTCCCGCGGGCCGGCTGCGGGCCGCCCGTTTCGCGTGGAGCATCGACGGCGAGGCGGCCGTCGGCGGCTACGAGATCATCAGCGCCGAGTAGTCACGCCGGGCCGCCCCCGGACCGGGCACAGGACAGCCGGCGCGATCCGGCAGAATGCCCGGCCGTGCCGATCCGCGCCGTCATCAGCGACTTCGGCGGCGTGCTCACCTCGCCGCTGCTCGGGGCCTTCGCCGCCTTCCAGGACGACACCGGCGTCGACCTCCAGCAGCTGGCGACCGCGATGGCGACCGGGGCCGAGCAGCTCGACGGCGCCCACCCCCTGTTCGAGCTCGAGTGCGGGCGGATCAGCGAGGAGCGCTTTCTCGACCTGCTGCGCGACGGGCTCGAGCCGCTGATCGGGCACCGCCCGCGCCTGCACCGGTTCAAGGAGACCTACTTCGACGCCCTCGAGCCGAACCGGGAGATGATCGACCTGATGGCCGAGCTGCGCGGGCGCGAGTACCGGATGGCGATGCTGACCAACAACGTCCGCGAGTGGGAGCCGCTGTGGCGGGCGAAGCTCCCGGTCGACGAGATCTTCGAGACCGTGGTCGATTCCGCCTTCGTCGGCATGCGCAAGCCGGACCCGGAGATCTACGAGCTCACCCTCAGCCGCCTCGACTCGCCGGCCCCGGAGCAGTGCCTGTTCATCGACGACACCGAGATCAATTGCGAGGCGGCCGCCGAGCTGGGCATCGCCGCGGTCCACTTCCGCGACAACGAGCAGGCGATCGCGGAGATAAGGTCCGCGCTCGGTGAGTGAGCTGACGATCACCGAGGCGACCTCGCGCGGCGACGTGCGCGAGTTCATCATGCTCCCGTTCCGGCTCTACGAGGGCGTCGAGCAGTGGGTGCCGCCGCTGATCAGCGAGCGCAAGCGGCACCTCGACCGGCGCCGCAACCCCTACTTCGAGCATGCCGAGGCCGTCTACCTGCTGGCCCGGCGCGGGCACCGCGTCGTCGGCCGGATCACCGCCCAGGTCGACCGGCGCTTCAACGAGTTCCAGGGCAACGAGTGGGGGCAGTTCGGCTTCTTCGAGTGCGAGGCCGATCCCGAGGCGGCGCGCGCCCTGCTCGACGCCGCCTGCGCCTGGCTCCGCGAGCGCGGCCGCGATCACGTCATCGGCCCGCTCGACTTCTCCACCAACCACGAGTGCGGGCTGCTCGTCGACGGCCACGATCTGCGGCCCCAGATCCTCGAGAACTGGCATCACCCCTACTACGCCGAGCTGCTCGAGGGCTACGGGCTGAGCAAGGCGATGGACCTCTACAAGTGGAGCCTGCACGTGCGCGGGCGCACCGAGGTGATGCCGGTCCTCTTCGAGCTCGCCGACAAGCTGGAGCCGGAGCACGGGATCACGATCCGCGGCATGCGCAAGCGCGACCTGAACGACGAGATCGCCCGCTTCATGGAGATCTACAACGCCGCCTGGGAGAAGAACTGGGGCTTCGTGCCGCTCACCGACAAGGAGATCCGCCACTACGCGAGCGAGCTGAAGCCGATCCTGGACGAGAACTGGGCGATGGTCGCCGAGACCAAGGACGGCGAGACGGTCGGCGTCGGCCTCACCCTCCCCGACTACAACCAGGTGCTCAAGAAGCTGCACGGCCGCCTGCTGCCCTTCGGCTGGCTGACCGCGCTGCGCGAGCGCAGCAAGATCGACACGGTGCGCGTCTTCGCGCTCGGCGTCAAGCCCGAGTACCAGCACACGGGCGTCGCCGCCGGCCTCTACAAGGCCCACTACGACGCCGCCGGCCGCACCCCCCAGAAATCCGGCGAGACCGGCTGGATCCTGGAGGTCAACGAGCCCATGAACCGCGGCATGGAGATGATGGGCGGCAAGATCGTCAAGACCTACCGCATCTACGGCCTGGATCTGTAGCCGCGCCGGGACCGGCCAGAGCGGACTGCCGCCGGCCGAGGTGCGAATAACTGCTGACTATTTGAAGATTTTCGACCCTCGCCCGGGTCCTCAGCATTTCTTCAGCGCCGCTCGCCGCTTTCCCCCTCTCACCGGGTGCTCGGGCATGACACGGATTGGTTTGGATCTCGCTGCGATAACGGCACCCGGAGATTCCCATCTGTGACACCTCATCCGGCATCCTCGTCTCGGGGTGTCCGAGGTGCGAATAACTGCTGACTATTTGAAGATTTTCGACCCTCGGGCCCTCGGTACGGCACCGACGGAGGGGGTCGGAGCGCGGCGAAACGTGATCGGATCTCGGGGCCCGACGCTTCCGGAGCGGGAAGCCCGGATCCGGGACATGTGCGGCGGCTGGGCGCTGCCCCGCCGATGACGCGCGGCAGTCCCGCGGCTGCCGCGCGGAAGTCGAAGGGGAAATCCGAACGCGGCTCCGGCCGCGAGACGATCGATCATGAGCGCCGCGAAGCCGCGCTCCACGCGATCGCACGCACCCAGCAGGGCATGATCACCAGGGCCCAGCTTCGCGAGGTCGGGGTCAGCGACTCGCTGGTTCGCTATCGCGCCCATGTTCGGCGCTTCACCCGACTCCATCAAGGCGTCTACTCCCTGCACCCGCCGCCGTACACACGAGAGCAGCGCTGGCTCGCGGCGGTGCTCGCCTGTGGGCCAGACGCCGTGCTCAGCGATCTGACTGCGGCCACGCTCTGGGGTGTCACGGAGGTGACGCCGCGAGAGATTCACGTGACCTGCGGCCGCCGCCGCATTCGGCCGGGCCTCGTCGTGCACAAGCGCGAGGTCGATCCGGTCGACCGGAAGATACGAAACGGGATTCCGTGCACGTGCATGGCGCGGGTCCTGATCGATGTCGCGGCGCAACTCGATGAAGACGGCCTCGAGCAACTCCTCGTCGCGGCGGAGTCGATGAGCCTGTTGAACCGGAAACGACTCGATGAGCTGCTCGAGGCGCACGCCGGTCGTCCAGGCACGGCACGCCTGTCCCGAGTAGCCGCGCTCGCGCCGATACTGACCCGCAGTGAGCTGGAGCGCATCATGGTCTCGATCCTCCGGCAGTGGAAGCTGCCAAGCCCGATCGGCAACCACCCGATCGCAGTTGAAGGAGAAGTGATCACGGTCGACTTCTGCTGGCCCGAGTTTGGGCTCGTCATCGAGACGGACGGCCGCCGCTATCACGATGGATGGGAGGCCGCCGAGACCGATCGCAGCCGCGATCAACTACTCGCGATCGCCGGCTGGCAGGTGATCCGATTCACCCACTCCCAGCTCAAGTCCCAGCGAAAGCGCTCCGGACGGCGCCTCAAGCAGGTGATCGATGCACGCCGGGAAGCGCTCCAGCCCACTCTGCCCGTGATCTGAGCATGCGAAGTGCGAATAACTGCTGACTATTTGAAGATTTTCGACCCCCGCCCCGCAGGCAACGGTCATGAGGCTCGCGATGACGCCGACGCCGGCGAATCTGGCGAGGGCGGGAGGTTCGTGGGCAAGGACGCAGGAGGTGCAGCGGCCCCTGGGCCGTAAGCCGACGAGGACGCAGATCCACGGGCCTCCCGGCCCGTCAGAGAATCTGGCGAGTCGGAGGGCCGTCAGATCCAGGAAGAGTGAGCCGAGTAGACCGTGGTTGGTCATGAGGCTCGCGATGACGCCGAGCTGACGGCCCTCCGGCCCGTCAGATCAGTTGTCGGAGCCGATGCGGTCCCAGAGATACAACTCCATCGCCTCCACGGCGAGCTCCTCCTGGCGTTCGGGGGAGAGCCATTCGAGGACCGTCTCCAGGGCGCGCTCCTCGGTGACGCCGCGATCGACGGCCTCCTCGCCGCGGAAGCCGGCGGCCAGCTTGAGCGCCTCGCGGCGATGCTGGCCGAGGGAGCCGAAGGCGTTGATGAGGAAGTCGCGATTCGGGATCGGGTGGGCGATGTCCATCGAGGCGTGCCAGGCGGCCAGCATCGAGATGTCGTGCTCGTCGAGCTCGGTGATCGCCTTCGAGTAGTGGGCCTCGAGCTCGTCGTCGGGAATCTCATCGACCCAGGCGCGAACCGCCTCGCCGAGGAGCTGGCGGCGCGCCTCCCGGCCCACCGAGTCGGCGACCACGCGGATCGCGTCTGCTGGATCGATGAAGCACAGCGGCATGAGGCGAAGATAGAGGCGCCTCCCGACGGCAAAACGGCGCATCCCGGCGCCCGGCGAAGTCAGCCGGAGCAGCCGCGGCGCGACCTATCCTCAGAGCGATGAACGGCGGGAGCGGATGCGCTGGTGGCGAGGGGCCGGAAGCTGCGCGGGAGGCGGGCGGGGAGTGACGCTCGAGCTGATCGTGGGGCCACCCGGAAGCGGGCGCTCGGCGGCCGTCCTGGATCGCTTCTCGGCCGCCATCGGGCGCCGCCCGCTGCTCGTCGTGCCGACCGGCGACGACGTCGACCGCTTCGAACGACGGCTCGGCGAGCGGGCGCAGGGCATCGCCGGCGGCGCGGTGGTCAGCTTCCCGGGGCTCTTCGCCGCGGTCGGCCGCGCGTACGGGATCGCGGCGCAGGCGCCGCTCACGCGCCTGCAGCGCCTCTGGCTGGCCCGGGCGGCGACCCGGGAGACGCGCCTGCGCCGCCTCGCGCGCTCGGCCGCGCGCGAGGGCTTCGCCCCCGCCCTCGAATCGCTGCTCGCGGACCTCCAGTCGGAGGGCATCGACGCGACGCGGTTCGCCGACCTCGTCGACGCGGCCCCCGAAGCGGGCCCCCTCGAGCGCGAGCTGTGTGAGCTCTTCGCCGCCTACGAGCGCCTGCGCGATGCGCGGGGAGCGACGGACGAGCACGTGCACGAGGCCGACGTGACCGCCGCCCTGCGGAGCGACCCCGGGCGCTGGGACGCGCGGCCCGTCCTGCTCTACGGCTTCGACGACATGAGCCGCAACCAGGTCGAGCTGATCGCCGCGCTCGCCGCCGCGGCGCCCGTGTGCGTGACGATCGCCTACGAGGACCGGGCCGCCCTCCAGGCCCGCGCGAAGCTGCTCGCAACCCTGCGCGACGAGCTCGGCGGGACCGTCGCCGCGCGCCTCGACCCGCCGGGCGGCACGGCCGGCGCCGGCGCGCTCCTCCGCCATCTCGAGCGGAACCTGTTCGAGCCCGGCGCGGGTCCCAGCCCGGTGGACGGCTCCCTGCGGCTGATCGAGGCGGCGGGCGAGCGGGCGGAGGCCGAGGCGATCGGGAGGCGCATCGCGGCCCTGCTCGCCGCCGGAACCGATCCCGACCGGATCGCGATCGCCGTCCGCAGCCCGGACCGCCAGGCGGCGCCGATCGCGCGGGCGCTGGCGCGGCTCGGCATCCCCGCCGCCGCCGAGGCCACGGTGCCCCTGGCGCGGAC
>CAZARJ010000026.1:0-13335 GCA_964487515.1 uncultured Conexibacteraceae bacterium
CGCCTCACCGGCCCCGCCGGCCGGCGCCTCACCGGCCCCGCCGGCCGGAGCGGCGCCCGCCGCCCCGGCCCCTCCGTCGCCCGCCTCCGGGCGCCGCTCGTCGTCTCGTCGCTCTTCGCTCATCGCTGCCATCTGTGCCGTCGCTCCTCTGCGCGTCGCCGGGCTCAGGAGTCGTCGTCGACGACCTCGGCGTCGACGACCTCCTCCTCGGCCTCGCCGCCGCCGTCGGCGCTCTGGCCGGCGCCGTCGCCGCCGGCGTTCTGCGCCGCCTGCGCCTGTGCATAGACCTGCTCCGACGCCTTGTGGAAGGCGCTCTCCAGCGCCGCCGTCTTCGCCTTGATGTCGGCGACGTCGGTCGAGCCGGTGACGCCCTTCAGCTCCTCGAGCGCGGTCGAGATCTCCGACTTCGTGGCCTCGTCGATCTGCTCGTCCAGCTCCGAGAGCTGCTTCTCGCCCTGGTAGACCGCCTGCTCGGCGACGTTGCGGGCCTCGGCCAGCTCCTTCGCCTGGCGGTCCTCCTCAGCGTGCGACTCGGCGTCGGAGACCATCTGCTCGACCTCCTCCTCGGAGAGCCCGGAGCCGCCCTTGATCTCGATCCGCTGCTCCTTGCCCGTGCCGAGGTCCTTGGCCGAGACGTTGAGGATCCCGTTCGCGTCGATGTCGAAGGTGACCTCGATCTGCGGCATCCCGCGCGGGGCCGGGGGGATCCCGGTGAGCTGGAACTTGCCCAGCGACTTGTTGCCGGAGGCCATCTCACGCTCGCCCTGCAGGACGTGCACCTCGACCTGGGTCTGGTTGTCCTCGGCGGTCGAGAAGGTCTCCGAGCGCTTCGACGGGATCGTCGTGTTGCGCTCGATCAGCTTCGTCATCACGCCGCCCTTGGTCTCGATGCCCAGCGTCAGCGGGGTCACGTCGAGCAGCAGGACGTCCTTGACGTCGCCGGCCAGCACCCCGGCCTGGATCGCGGCGCCCACGGCGACGACCTCGTCCGGGTTGACGCCCTGGTGGGGGTCCTTGCCGGTCAGCTCCTTGACCTTCTCCTGCACGGCGGGCATCCGGGTCATGCCGCCGACCATCACGACGTGGTCGATCGACTGGCCCGCGTCCCCGAGCGCCCGCTTGACGGGATCGACGACGCGCTCGACGAGATCGGCGGTGAGCTCGTTCAGCTTCGCCCGCGTGAGCTTCATCTCCAGGTGCCGGGGCTGGCCCTCGACCGCGGTGATGAACGGCAGGTTGATCTGCGTCTCCTGGGTCGTCGAGAGCTCGATCTTCGCCTTCTCGGCGGCCTCGTAGAGGCGCTGCAGCGAGTTCTTGTCGGCGGCCAGGTCGATGCCCTGGTCGCGCTTGAACTCGCTCACCAGCCAGTTGACGATCGCCGCGTCCCAGTTGTCGCCCCCGAGGTGGTTGTCGCCGGCGGTCGCCTTGACCTCGAACACGCCGTCGCCGATCTCGAGCACGGAGACGTCGAAGGTGCCGCCGCCGAGGTCGAAGACGAGGATCGTCTGGTCGGATCCCTCCTTGTCGAGCCCGTAGGCGAGCGAGGCCGCGGTCGGCTCGTTGATGATCCGTTTCACGTCGAGGCCGGCGATCTTGCCCGCGTCCTTGGTCGCCTGCCGCTGGTCGTCGTTGAAGTAGGCGGGGACCGTGATCACGGCGCCGTCGACCGACTCGCCGAGCTTCGCCTCGGCGTCCGCCTTGATCTTCTGCAGGATCATCGCCGAGATCTCCGGCGGGCTGTACTTCTTGCCGTCGATCTCGACCCGGACGTCGCCGTTCTCGCCGGCCACGACCGCGTAGGGGACGATCCGCTCCTCCTCCTTGACCTCGGCCTCCTTGCGGCCCATGAAGCGCTTGATCGAGAAGACGGTCCGCTCCGGATTCATCACCGACTGGCGCTTGGCGACCGTGCCGACGAGCCGCTCGCCGGAGTCGGTGAAGGCGACCACCGAGGGGGTGGTGCGCCCGCCCTCGCTGTTCTCGAGCACGGTCGGCTCGCCGCCCTCCATGACCGCGAAGCAGGAGTTGGTGGTTCCGAGATCGATTCCGATTGTCTTGCCCATGTCTGTCTCTCCGTTTGGTTTCCGCCGCGGCTCGGCCCGCGCAGCGCATGCCCCGCTGCCGGCCCGGCCTCGGCTTGCTTTCAGTCGCTATCGAAAATCTAAGTCGCACGTTAGCAGGAATGTGGCGGGTCGCAAAACGCCCGCCCGGGGCCGGCGGAGGGGCCGAATTACCGCGTGCGCACCTTTCTTCCCGCACTAGTGTTGACGCGCATACCCGGGCGATCAGGGGATCGCTTGCCGGGGACAACCGATCCAAGGAGATGCACCCGTGACGACCCACTCCCCGCGCGCAGGACTCACCGTTCCCCGCGCCCTGCTGATCGCCCTCTGCGGCCTGCTTTCGCTGGCCCTGCTGATGCCGGCGGCCGGCGAAGCCGCGAAGAAGAAGCGCAAGAAGGACCCGCAGATCAACGTCATGACGCGCAACCTCTTCCTCGGCGCCGACCTGAACCCGGCGATCGGCGCGCCCGACCTCCAGGCCGCGATCAACGGGGCCGGGGTGATCCTCAACGAGGTCGACAGCACCGACTTCCGGGTCCGCGCGAAGCTGCTCGCGCGGGAGATCAAGCGGGCGAAGCCGCACATCCTCGGCCTCCAGGAGGTCGCCCTGTGGAAGGACCAGGAGCCCTCCGACCTCGGCGCGCCGCCGCTCGGGATCGGCGAGCCGGCCACCAACGTCCGCTACAACTTCCTCCGCCTGCTGCGGAAGGAGCTCCGGCGGGTGGACGCGCGCTACCGGGTCGAAGTGATCCAGCGGGAGTTCTCCGCCGAGCTGCCGACCAACCTCGACGGCGACACCTCGACCGGAGCGGCTCCCTTCGGCGCCGATCTCGACGCCAGCCTGACGATGCGCGACGTGATCATGGTCCGGCGCCGCAGCGGGATCAAGGTGCAGCGAACCGACAAGGGCCATTTCCAGACCCGCTACGAGCCCTCGGTGGGCGGGATCGTGATCCCGGTCGACCGCGGCTGGACCTCGATCGACGCCCGGGTCCGGCCGACCAAGCGCAAGCGCGGCGCCCGGCTGCGGCTCGTGAACACGCACCTGGAGGCGTTCGGCGAGCCCCAGATCCGCGCCGCCCAGGCCCGCGAGCTGTTCGCCAAGGGCGGGCCGCTGCGGACCAAGCGGCAGCTGATCCTGATCGGCGACATCAACTCGGGCGGCAAGAAGGACAAGATCGGCCTGCCGTGGACGAAGGAGGGCGACGAGCTCGCGTTCCGGGCGCTCATGGATGACTTCTCGATGGTCAACCGGGGCACGCGGCAGACCTGCTGCTACCCGAGCGTGATGCGCGCCGACATCGGCACCTACCGCTTCGACCACACCGTCGACCACGTGATGGTGAAGCCGCGGATCCCGCAGAAGAACGCCCGGGTGACCGGCAAGAACCCGAACATCACCAGGGCCGGCCTGGTCTCCTCCGACCACGGCGGCCTGGTCAGCAGGCTGGTCCTGAGGCGCCGCTAGCGCGCCCCGCCCAAGCGCCGCCCCACCCGGTCTCCGCGCCCGGGCGGGGCGGCGCATAAGCTTGCGGCATGGAGCAGTCAGCGGGGCTTCGAGCGCGGGTCGACGAGCGCCTGGCGGCGCTCTACGACCGCTACCGGGAGCTCGACCGCAGCGACGTCGCCCGCTACTACGAGCCGAGCCGCGGCTACTGCACCGAGGAGGAGACTGCGGCCAGCCACGACCAGTTCGCGATCTCGCTGATGGCGGTCGGCGGCGAGTCCGCCTCGGCCGGGGATGCGGCGATTCCCTTCGCCCTGCAGTCGGTCTCCAAGGTCTTCACCTACGCGCTCGCGCTCTCCGACCACGGGCCCGAGCGGGTCCTGCAGCGCGTCGGCGTGCAGCCGACCGGCGAGGGGTACAACTCGATCGTCTTCGACGAGCGCCACAACCGGCCCTTCAACCCGATGGTCAACTCCGGCGCGATCGTCACCTGCGATCTGATCCGCGGCCGCACCGCCGAGGAGAAGCTGGAGCGGATCCTGGAGTCGATGCGCCGCTTCACCGGCAACCCCGGGCTCGCCGTCGACCACGAGACGTTCATGGGCGAGCTGCGGGTCGCCGACCACAACCGCGCCGTCGCCTACCTGCTGCGCGCCCAGGGGATGATCGCCGGCGACGTCGAGGCGACGCTCGGCGTCTACCTGCAGCAGTGCTCGGTCCACGTCACCTGCGAGGAGCTCGCGGTGATGGGGGCGACGCTGGCCAACGGGGGCGTCAACCCGCGCACCGGCGAGCGCTGCCTGGCCCGCGAGCACGTGCGTCACCTGCTCAGCGTCATGCACACCTGCGGGATGTACAACTACGCCGGCCAGTGGGCGTACGAGGTCGGCGTCCCGGCGAAGAGCGGCGTCAGCGGCTGCATCCTCTGCGCGATCCCGGCCAAGCTCGGGGTCGCCGTGTTCTCCCCCGGCCTCGACGAGTACGGCAACAGCGTCCGCGGCGTGCGCGTCTGCCAGGAGATCTCCGAGCGGCTCGGCCTGCACATCTTCGCGACCGAGGCCGAGGACCGGCTGCTCGGCGAGGGCGAGGCCGGCGCGCTCCCGGCCGGCGAGACCGCTTAGCGGCCGGCCTGGCGGGCGACGAAGTTCGCGACCTTGGTCGCGCTCGAGCCCTCGAGGATGCCGGCCGGCATCGCGCCCTCGCCGACGCCGTTCTCGATCGCCCCGAGCACGCGGCTCTGCAGGGACTTGATCGACTCCTCGTCGGTGGCCGGGCCGCCGGCGGCGAGCCGCACGTCCAGGTCGGGGCCGACGACGCCGTCGCTGCCGGCCCGCGCCAGCGTGTGGCAGGTGCCGCAGTTGGTCTCGAACAGCTCGCGCGCGCTCTCGTCGCCGGCGGCGACCGCATGCGGCGAGGACCCGGCCGAGCCGTCCTTGGAGTAGGCCCAGAACGGGATCACGATGCCGAGCACGACGGCGGCGACGAGGAAGGTGGTGAAGTAGCGCTTGTTCATCGGCTGGGCGAGGCCGGGTCCAGGACGGATCTCGGCCGCGCGGATACTAACCCCTGCCGGGGAATCGCCGACCCCTGATCGCGCCCCCCCGGCGTCGCGCCGCCTCCACGCGCGGCCGTGGAGGGCCTCCGCGCTGACCTTGTTCCTATCGGTGCCATTTCCGGGAAAGTGCAAAGTCGGCGCGTGCGGCTGCTGACCGTCCACGCTGAGCCTGCCGTTACCCGGGCCATTTCCGGAGAAGTGCAAGGTCGGCCGCCGGTAGCCCGCGCGCCCCTCGCGCCGACGCTCCCCCGGCCGAGCTTGCAGTTCGGCGGACTATTTCCGGGAAAGTGCAAGGCCAGCGCGCGGGGCTAAGCTCGCGGGGCGATGCAGGGATCCGGGTTGAGGGGCCGACTTTGAGCGGCGGCGGCGAGCGGGGCTACGCGCGCGGGCGCGACGCTGCGGCGGCGCTCGCGGACGCTGCCGACCTGGACCGTCGGCCGCGTTTCCCGGTCCCCGCCGGCTGGCGGCGGCCCTCCCGCAAGCGGGTGCGCGCGATCCGCGACCGGCTGCGGGAGCTGTACGGCTCGCGCCGCAACGACCCCCACGGCGACCCCGTCCATGAGCTGGTGCTCACGATCCTCTCCCAGAACACCAGCGACGGCAACCGCGACGTCGCCTACCGCCGCCTGCGCGACCGCTTCGACGACTGGACCGCGATCCGCGACGCGCCCACCGAAGATGTGATCGAGGCGATCCGGCCGGGCGGCCTCGCCAACACCAAGGCGCCGCGGATCCAGCGCGTCCTGGCCGAGCTCGGCCCCGAGCCCGACCTCGACTGGCTGCGCGAGGCGCCGCGCCAGGAGGCGATCGACTACCTGACCTCGCTGCCCGGCGTCGGTCGCAAGACGGCGGCCTGCGTGATGATCTTCGCCCTCGACCGGCCCGAGATCCCGGTCGACACGCACGTCTACAGGGTCGGGGGGCGCCTGGGCCTGTTCCCGCCGGGGATCTCGTTCGACGGCGCCCACGACGAGATGCTGGCGATCACCGATCCCGCCGACGCCTACGAGCTTCATCTGAACCTGATCGCGCACGGCCGCCGCATCTGCCGCCCCCGGCCCCGCTGCGGGGAGTGCGCCCTGCGCCGCATGTGCGTCGCCTACCGCCGCGGCGAGGTCGACCCGGTCGTCTGAGCCACTCGCCCGGCGTGCACTTTCGCGGAAATAGTCCGCCGAACTGCAAGCTCGGCCCCGGGAGACGGATCGCCGCCTGCTGACCTTGCACTTTTCCGGAAATAGTCCGGGAAACTGCAGGTCGGGAACTTGTGGAACCGCCCGGCGACCGCCTGCTGACCTTGCACTTTCCCGGAAATCGTCCGGTGAACTGCAAGCTCGGCCCCGGGAGACGGATCGCCTACCTGCTGACTTTGCACCTTCCCGGAAATAGTCCGGCGAACTGCAAGCTCGGCGCTTCAGTCGACGGCGCCGAGGCGGCGGCAGGCGGCGGTCGCAGCGCGGGTGGCGGCGGCGAGAGCGTCGGCGGTGCGGGCGAGGTCGAAGTCGCCGTCGAGCAGGCGTGCCGCCAGGGTGCCCATGAAGACGTCCCCGGCGCCGAGCGGGCTGACGACCTCAACCGGCTCCGGCGTCGCCTCCGCGCTCGCGGCCCCGCGCGCGACGGCCGGGCCCGCTCCCGAGGTGACCACGGCCAGCGCCGGCCCCAGCTCGAGCAGCCCCTCGGCGGCCGCGGCGGGGTCGGCCTGCTCCTCGCCGAGCAGCCATCCGGCCTCCTGGAGGTTGCACTTGAGGACGGTGACCGGGCGGGCGAGCTCGTGGCAGAGCTCGCGCGCCTGCTCCAGCTCGCGCCAGCGGCCGGGTCGCAGGTTGGGGTCGAAGAGCAGCGGCACGCCGGCCGCCGCGGCGCGCTCGGCGACGGCGCGGGTCACGGGCAGCGCCTCGCCGGTGAACGTGTTGGAGCTGAAGGCGATCGCGCCCGCGGCGGCGACGAGCTCGTCCTCGCGACCGCGCAGCGAGGCGATGCCGGGCTCGATCCCGCGCCCGTGGATCTCGAACGCGGGCTCCCGCTCGCGATCGAGCGTGGCGAAGGCGAACGGCGTCTGCAGCCCCTCCAGCGTCGCCTGGAAGCCGAGCTCGACGCCCTCGGCGCGCAGGCGCTCGCGCAGGAAGCGTCCCCAGGCGTCGTCACCGTGCCCGCCGGCCAGGGCGACCCGGGCCCCGGCGCGGGCGGCCGCCACCGCGACGTTGGAGAGGGCGCCGCCGAAGTGCACCTCGAAGCGGCGGGCGGCGCTGGGGTCGTCGAGCGGATCGGGGCAGATCAGATCGACGAGCGCCTCGCCGAGGCAGACGAGCAGCGGCCGGCCGGCGCGCATCGGCTTCGCGGTCACGACGCGAGCATAGGGCCCAGCCGCCCGATCCCGGCCTACAATCGGCCCCCTCGTGCCACGTCCGCTACTCGCAATCGGACGTCGGCTGCCGCGCGGCTGGCCGGACCTGCTGCTGCAGCTGGCGCTCTTCTTCCTCGCCTACCAGGGCTACCAGGTGGTGCGCGGGATGATCGACGGCAAGGGATCGCTGGCGCTCGCCAACGCCGAGCGGCTGGTCGACGCGGAGCGCGGCATCGGCACCTTCTTCGAGCCGGGGCTGCAGGCCTGGGTGCTGAGCAACCACCAGTGGGTGATCGACGTCGCCAACTGGCTCTATCTGAACTCCCACTTCGTGGTCACGATCGCCTTCCTGTCGTGGGTCTACCTCTTCCACAACCGGAACTTCTACTTCGTCCGCAACATGTTCCTCGTGGCGATGGGGCTGGCGCTGGTCGGCTACGCGCTCTACCCGACGGCGCCGCCGCGAATGCTCCCGGACGCCGGGTTCGTCGACACGATCGCCACCTACACCGACTTCAACCAGGACTCGCACGCGATCAGCCTGCTGGTCAACAAGTACGCGGCCGTGCCGAGCATGCACATCGGCTTCGCGACGATGATCGCCGGGACCGCGATCTCGATCGTCAAGAACCCGCTCGGCCGCGTCCTCTGGGCGCTCTATCCCGTGCTCATGCTGGCGGTGATCGTGCTGACCGCGAACCACTTCTGGCTCGACGCGGCCGCCGGGGTGCTCGTGGCGGCGGTCTCGGCCTTCGCCGCGCACCGCCTGCTGGCCCCGGTCCGGCCGAAGCAATGGACGTTCCGCGAGCGCGCCGGCGAGGCACGGGCCTGAGCGCGCCCGCCACCGGCGTCGCCCCTGCGCGCGGCGGCTGGATAGGTTGGCGGTCGTGAACGCGCCGCAGCGAGCGAGGAGGGAGGCGCCCGTGGCGCCGGGCGGGCGGCCGCGCGGGGAGCTGCGCGAGCTGGCGCGCAACCGGCTGATCGAGTCCCGGCTGACGCCGAACGCGATCTCGATGACCGGCCTGGTCCTCAACCTCGCCGCCGCCGTGCTGATCCTCGAGGAGATGTTCGTGGCCGGCGCGTTCGCCTTCATCGTCGGCTCGGTGATGGACACGCTGGACGGCCGCTACTCGCGCATGTCCGGCAAGGGGACCCAGTTCGGGGCCTTCCTCGACTCGACCCTGGACCGGATCGAGGAGGGGGTGGTGCTGGGAGCCGTCTGCTGGCACTTCGCCTCCCAGGGCGACGAGGCGCTCGCCGCGGCCTGCCTGCTGGTCGTGCTCGGCTCGCTGATGGTCTCCTACACCCGCGCCCGGGCCGAGGCGCTGGGGGTCGAGTGCAAGGTCGGCCTCGCCACCCGGCCGGTGCGCGTGGTGATCCTCTCCGCCGGGCTGATGTTCGCCGGCGGGGAGCTGATCTCCGGCTTCGACCTGCTGCCCGTCGCGATCTGGGCGATGCTGGCGCTGACGGCCTTCACGGTCGCCCAGCGCGTCTGGCACGTGCGCCGGGAGCTCGCCGCCGTCGACGGCCAGCCCTGACGCTCGGCGAGCCGGTTGCTGTAACCGGGCTCGGGGTATGGTGTCTAGTGAGCCGCCCGGAGCCGCATGCCGCCGTCGCGCCCCCCAAAGCCGGGGGCCAACCAGGGCGCAGGCGTTCCCGAGATCCCGGCACCGACCCACATCCAGGAGGCTTCGCACCCTTATGAGCACGAGCAATGGCGCCCAGAGCAACGGCAACGGCAGCGGTCGTCCCGACGACGGGAAGGTCCGCGTCGCGATCGTCGGCGTCGGCAACTGCGCCAACTCCTTCATCCAGGGCGTCCACTACTACAAGGACGCCGATCCGGCCGAGCAGGTCCCCGGCCTGATGCACGTCGATCTGGGCGGCTACCACGTCCGCGACGTCGAGTTCACGGCCGCCTTCGACATCGACGCCGACAAGGTCGGCAAGGACCTGAGCGAGGCGATCTGGTCGGGCCAGAACAACACGATCAAGTTCGCCGAGGTGCCGGAGATGGGCATCGAGGTGCAGCGCGGGATGACCCACGACGGGCTCGGTAAGTACCTGAAGGAGAAGATCACCAAGGCGCCCGGCGAGACCGCCGACATCGTCAAGATCCTCCAGGAGACGAAGACGGACGTGCTCGTCTGCTACCTGCCGGTCGGCTCCGAGCAGGCGGTCAAGTGGTACGTCGAGCAGGCGCTCAAGGCGGGCGTCGGCTTCGTCAACTGCCTGCCCGTGTTCATCGCCCGCGAGGACTACTGGGACAAGCGCTTCGCCGACGCCGGCCTGCCGATCATCGGCGACGACATCAAGTCGCAGGTCGGGGCGACGATCGTCCACCGCCAGCTCGCCCGCCTCTTCCACGACCGGGGCGTCGAGATGCAGCACACCTCGCAGCTCAACGTGGGCGGCAACATGGACTTCTACAACATGCTCGAGCGCGAGCGGCTCGACTCGAAGAAGATCTCGAAGACGAACGCCGTGACCTCGATCATGGGCACCGAGCTGCCTTCCGACGACGTCCACGTCGGCCCCTCCGACTACGTGCCGTGGCTCACCGACCGCAAGTGGGCCCACATCCGCCTCGAGGGCAAGAGCTTCGGCGACGTGCCCCTGAACATGGAGGTGAAGCTCGAGGTCTGGGACTCGCCGAACTCGGCCGGAGTCGTGATCGACGCCGTGCGCCTGATCAAGCTGGCCCTCAACAACGGCCTCTCCGGCCAGCTCGACGGCCCCTCCAGCTACCTGATGAAGTCCCCGCACACGCAGCGCCCCGACAGCGAGGCACGCCTGCAGACCGAGGAGTTCATCACCAAGTACGCCCGCAAGGGCGCCGCCGACCGCGCCAAGCAGAGCGTCGGCGAGGCCGAGACCGCCGGCTCTTAGCGCGCGGCCTCGCGGACATCTGGAGCGACCGGCGGCAGCCGGTTGCTCTTACGCGACCCGAGGTCGTGTAAGGGTCGCTTACTTGTCTAGGAAGTTGTCACCCCGCGAGCGCGCCTTGCGCTCAAGGGGGAGGGCAGCAACCTGAGGCAGGCACCCGGCCGCGGCGTGCGTACCGGCCTAGGCCGAGTCCGACGCGGACGTACGCGATGCGATGTCTGTGGCTGTCCTCATCTCTCCCTGCGCCGAGAGCACCTGCTCCACGGCGCGCGAGCATCATAAACAAGTCCTTCTCTGAAGCGCAACCCCCAAAGTTTGAAAGCGGGAAACACGACGGAGCAGCTCGCGACGTGTCGCTGGGTCTGACACCCCATAACAGCATGAGCCGTCAACAAACGGCGCACCTTCCCGCACGATCGAATATTGACTTGACCGGCGCGATCTGGCTTGCATAAACGTTAAACGCGGGGTGACAACTTCGCCGACAAGCGGGCGTGCCTGGCTGAGGCGACGGCTTCCGGGCTGGGCGAGATCGAGCAGCTGCTGCGGATCTCCGCGGAGCACGGCGACGAGTGGGCCGCCCCGCTGCTCGCTGCCCTCGACGAGCAGCTCGCCGGCCACTTCGGCTCCAAGGCCGGGCCACGGGCCAGGGTCATGGCGGCGATGGTCGAGCTGGTCGGAGAGAGCGGCTTCGCTGCGGTCAGGCTCGCCGACCTCATCAAGCGCGCGCACGTCTCCTACCCCTCCTTCTACCGGCACTTCGAAGGCAAGGAGCAGTGCTTTGCGGCCACATGCAGATGGCTGGCTGGGAGCCTTCGCAGCCGCGTCGAGGGCGAATCGGAGGCGATGGGCCCGGGCGACTCCCCGGCCGATGCGCGCGCGACGGGCGGCTCGGCGAAGATCATCACGCTCGCCGAGCTGCTGAAGGCTGAGCCCCGGACGGCCAGGATCCTCTTGATCGAGGCGGGCGAGCTTCAGGGCCGGGCGGCCGATCGCAGCCGCACCGCCGCAGGCCGTGACCAGTCCCCCGAGGGCGCCTTGCCGCCCGCCCCGCTGAAGGAACTCCTTTCGCATCTGCTTCACGGGGGGCTCCAATCCACGGCGTCGGCGAGCGATCGGGCGGCCACCGAGCTCACCGCCGGGGCGATCCTCGAGGCGATGCGCGAGGCGGCCTTGCATGAGGAGCTCGAGGAGCTGCCGGATCGCATCGCCTCTCTGCTGCTCGTCCTCGGAAGGACCTCCGGCGAGCAGGCGGAGCAGCCCTCACCGAAGCCGCACCCGCGGAGGACACCGGAGCGCCGCCCGGCGGCCGCGCGGGCGCGCGGGCGCGAGACGGCTGCTGCCTGAAGTCATCGGTCAACCGGCGCGACGCCGGGAACGAAGCAGGGACTTGCCCCGAAGCAGTTCGAGTGGCGAACCGCCTCGCTCGGGGAGCCGCGGATCGATGTCGATGACAAGGAGGCTCTGCGAGGTGCCCTGCGGACCGCCATCGGTTGGGGCTCGCGGCCGGGTTTCTGGCAGGCAAGCGGCTTGCTGCTGATAAAAGCGGCACTATCGCGGCGATAAAACTGATACTGAGCTGCTGATAAAAGCGGTACTATCTGGGGATGAGCGGTCCCGCCGACGACAACTATCGCCTGCGCTATGCCGATCGCTGGCTCGATCGGTTCTTTTCGGAATTGCCTGCCGTAATGCTCGTCGGACCGCGGGCTGCAGGCAAGACCACGACTGCGCTTCGCCGGGCCGCTTCCGTCGTCAGCCTCGACGAGCCTGGTCAGGCGGCAGCGTTCGCCGCCTCGCCCGACGTCGCGCTGAGTGGCTACGAGGAGCCGATCCTCTTGGACGAATGGCAAGTTGTTCCTGACGTCCTGGGAGCGGTCAAGCGCGCGATCGATGCGGACTCATCGCCGGGCCGCTTCATCGTCACCGGATCCGTCCGAGGGCCACAGATGGCCCCGACCTGGCCAGGAACCGGGCGGCTGACCAGGTTCACGGTTCATCCGATGACCGTCAGCGAGCGTCTCGGTCGACTCGATCGCCCGACCCTTCTGGAAAAGTTGATCGAAGGCGACTCGATCACCCGCCCAGGGCCGCCGGAGGACATGCGCGGCTACGTGGAGATGGCGCTTCAGAGCGGGTTTCCGCAGCCGGCACTCAACTTCGATGAAGCTGGCCGGGAGGAGTGGATGGCGAGCTACGTCGAGGACCTGATCGGTCGAGACATCCCTGCTTTGGAGCGCGAATCCAGGGGCAGAGATCGGGCCTTGCTTCGCCGCTACTTCGAGGCCTATGCCCTGAACTCGGCGGGCAGCCCGGCGGACAGCACCATCTTCGAGGCGGCAGGGGTCAACCGCAAGACCGCCGGCGCATACGAGGCACTCCTCGAAGGAGTCTCCGTGGTCGAGCGCGTTCCAGCGTGGCGGACGAACCGGTTGCGACGCCTCGTGGCACAGCCAAAGCGCTACGTCGTCGATCCGGCTCTGTTGGCTGCCGTCAGCGGGTTGAGCCGCGATGACGTCCTCAGGGACGGAGATCTCATCGGCCGCGTCCTCGACACCTTCGTCGCCGCGCAGATCCGGGCGGCGCCGCCGCTTTTGCCCGGTCGTTCGCGCATGTATCACCTGCGAACCCAAGGGGGAGCACACGAGGTCGATCTGATCGTCGAGATTCCCGGGAAGGGCATCGTGGGGATCGAGGTCAAAGCAACTGCGGCGCCCTCGCGGCGTGACGCACGGCATCTACTCTGGCTGCGAGATGAGATCGGGGACGATTTCATCAGCGGGGTAGTCCTGCACACCGGACCGAACGTATTCGAGCTCGACCACTCGATCGTGGCAGCGCCGATCGCCGCACTCTGGGGCTGAGCGTTGAGCGCGGTTCTTGCCGTCGTCGTCAAGTGCCGTAAGCGCTGATGGCCGGCCGCGGCAGAGCAGCTACCGAGCGGGCGCCGCAGAGACGGGGCGCGCCTCAGTTCGCCTGGGAGCCCTCGCTCAGAGCTTGCGGCCGGGCTTGCGGAGGGCGTTGAAGGAGCGCCAGGTGCGGG
>CAZARJ010000027.1:0-12781 GCA_964487515.1 uncultured Conexibacteraceae bacterium
CGGGCAGCCACTCGCGGACGGGCGCGGGCTCGTCGTCGGTGACGTTGTAGATCCCGGCCCGGACCCGCTCGTCGAGGGCCGCCACCGTCGCGGCCGCGGCGTCGGCGACGTGGATGAACGACCACGTGCCCGTGCCGGCGCCGATGATCGGCAGCCGCCGCTTGCGCACCAGCTCGATCTGCTCGCCGTCGGGCTCGGTGCCGATCGACGTCCCGGGCCCGTAGAAGAATCCGTAGCGGAGCGCGATCCCCGTGCACCAGTCGGCGCCCGTGACCGCGCTCTCGAGGTGGTCCATCGGGTCGGTGAGGGCGCGGAACGGAGCCGGGCTCTCCGGGTCGCGGGGCTCCTCCTCGTCGACGGCGCCGAGGCCCCCCGGCGACCACGCGTAGCCGGCGAAGCTCTGGGCGATGAAGCGCCGTACGCCGGCCGCCCGCGCGGCGGCCAGGAGGTTGTCGGTGCCCGTCGTCCGCAGCCGGTTCGTGGCGGTGAAGGTGCCGGCCAGATCCCGGGGGTTGAAGCCGCCGCTCAGCCCGGTGAGCTCGTGGATCACCACCTCCGGTGACGCCTCGCGCACGGCCCGCGCGGTGGCCTCCGCGTCGAGGGCGTCGCAGACGACCGGGGTGCCGCCGAGCCCGCGCACGATCTCGCCGCGCTCCGCGCTCCGCGTCGTGCCCACCACCTCGTGCCCGGCCGCGACGAGCTGCGGGACGAGCTGCCTGCCGATCGCTCCCGTGGCGCCGGCGACGAAGACCCTCATTGCGATGCTCCCTTCGGTGGCTCAGGCTCGGTTGCCGTACCGGAAAGCGTTGCACTTCGCCGGGTTTGAAGGGCCGCGAGGAAGGTATGAAGGGGGGAGGCGCAACGCTGAGCGGCCGCGCCGCGGCCGAGAGGAGGTTCGAGCCATGCACATCCCGGTCCGGTCGGAGCCCGAGATGTTCTGGGCGATGGTGCTGACGGTGCTCGGAGCGGTCCTGGTCGGGGTGGTCGGGGCGGTGAGCAGCGGCGGCTGGTGGGCGATCCTCGCCGGCGTGCTGATCGGCGTCGGCCTGGTCGCGCTCTGGCTGCGGGCCCAGGGCAGCGAGCCCGAGACGGTCGAGGTCGCGGGCGGGGGAGACGCCGCCTACCGCGTGCTCGTCGTCGCCAACGAGACCGTGGAGGGCGAGGCGCTGCTGACCGAGATCCGCAACCGGACGAGCGGCCGCCGGCGGGCGGAGCTGCTCGTCGTCTGCCCGGCCACCGACGCCTCGCGGCTGCAGCACATCGCCTCCGACACCGACGCCGCCAGGGAGGAGGCGGAGCGGCGGCTGCGGCGCTCGCTCGCGGCGCTCGAGCGGGCCGGCCTGAAGGCGGAGGGGATCGTCGGCGACGAGGATCCGACCGTCGCGGCCACCGACGCGCTGCGCAGCTTCGGAGCCCGCGAGGTGATCATCTCCACGCACCCGCCGGAGCGCTCGCGCTGGCTCGAGCGGGGGGTCGTCGAGCAGCTCCGCGCGGAGGTGCCGCTGCCGATCACCCACGTGGTGGTCGACCGGGTGGCGGAGCGCGCCCCGGCGGCGTAGGCGGTCGATCCGGACCGACGCCCGGCCCGGCCGGGGGGAGTCATCCCTGCCGCGGGAGCGCCGATGCAATCGATTGGAGCCGCGACGGGCCGCTGGTGGTACCGTGCTCGCCCGCGACCGGATGAGGCGCCGGCCGCGACCACGACCGGAGGAGGAGAATCTGATGCCCACGCTCACGCGGGTCCGCGTCGCGGCCCTGGCCGCCACCCTGTGCGCGCTCGCCATGCTCGCGCCGACGGCGCAGCCGGCGGCGGCCAAGGCCAAGTCGAAGGTGAGCGTGAAGCTCGCGAGCACGAGCCAGCGGGCGATCCTCAAGCGGGGGGTGAAGGTGAAGGTCAGGGGCCCGAAGGCGCGACGCGGCAAGAAGCGCGCCCGGGTCAGGGTGGCGGTGAAGGCGCGCAGCTTCGACGACGCGCGCTTCAAGCGGATCGCGCGGCCCAAGCGCGTGCGCCTCAGCCGCGCCGGGCGCGCGAAGGTGCGGCTGAAGCTGAGCAAGCGGGGCAAGCAGCAGCTCCGCGGCTGCGCGGCGCGCAGGCTGCGCGCGTCGGCGAGGGGCTCCAGCTCGACCCGCGAGCTCACCCGCGACACGGTGCCCTGCAAGCCGCGCAGGATCGACCTCAGCGCCGCCTCCCGCTGCGACTTCATCGGCGCCCAGGACGGCTCGCTCTGCCTGCTGCCGTTCCCCGACGACTACTACACGGTCCGTGACCCGAGCACCGAGACCGGCCGCCGGATCGACCTCGAGACGGCGGCCATGCCCGCCAACGGGGCGGGGACCCACATCGACGCGGCGCCCTACAACGGCAACGACGGCTTCAGCCCCGGGCAGTCGATCACGCTCAAGGTCCCCGGCCTCGACACCCCGCAGGCGTTCGAGCGCACCGGCGCCGTATCGCTCGCGAAGCTGAGCGACTACGACCGCAAGCGCGCCCCCGTCGTGGTGATCGACGCCGCCAGCGGCGAGCGGGTGCCGATCTGGGTCGAGATCGACAGCAACGCCACCGACCCCGGCCGCGCCGCGACCCTGATCCACCCGGCGGTCAACTTCGACTCCGGGCACCGCTACATCGTCGCCATGCGCAACCTGAAGGACGCCACGGGCAAGACGTTGAAGGCCCCCGAGGGCTTCCGCTACTACCGCGACGAGCTGCCCTCCAGGCGGAAGCCGATCAACGCCCAGCGGAAGCGCTTCGAGCGCATCTTCAAGGCGCTGCGGAAGGCGGGGATCGAACGCTCCAGCCTCTATCTGGCCTGGGACTTCACCGTGGCCAGCAGCGAGAACATCGCCGGCCGGGTGCTGCACATGCGCGACGAGGCCCTCGCCGACCTCGGCGACACGACCATGGATGACCTTCAGGCGCAGGGCAGCGCGCCCGCCTTCGACGTGAGCAGCGTGGTCGACTACACGGTCGGAGAGGAGCCGGACATGGCCCGCCGCGTGCAGGGCACGTTCACGGTCCCGTGCTTCATGAAGCCGAGCTGCGAGCCGGGCGGCAGCTTCGACCTCGATGCGAGCGGGATGCCACAGCGCAACGGGACCTACACGGCGAACTTCAACTGCATGATCCCGCGCTCGGCGCTCAGCGCCCGGGCGCGCCCCTCCCTCTACGGGCACGGCCTGCTGGGCAGCGCCAACGAGGCGACCTCCGATCCGCAGAAGACGCTCGGCAACAGCCACAACATCGTCTCCTGCGCCACCGACGAGATCGGCCTCTCCAGCGGCGATCTCACGAACACGGTTGGGATCCTCCAGGACCTGAGCCGCTTCCCCGAGCTCGCCGACCGCCTCCAGCAGGGGCTGCTGAACGAGATCTACCTCGGACGCCTGATGCTGCTCGCCGACGGCTTCGCCTCCGACCCGGCGTTCCGCGCCGACGACGAGGCCGAGCCCGGCCCGTCCAACCCGTCGGTGATCGATCCCGAGCGCCTCTACTACAACGGCAACAGCCAGGGCGCGATCGAGGGCGGGGCCCTGGTCGCGATCTCCCCTGATGTGACCCGCGGCTCGCTCGGGGTCGGCGGCATGAACTACTCGGTGCTGCTCAACCGCTCGGTCGACTTCGACACCTACGCGCTGTTCCTCAACACCGCCTACACCGACCAGCTCGAGCGGCCGCTGGTCCTGTCGCTGATCCAGATGCTCTGGGACCGGGGCGAGTCGAACGGCTACGCGAACACGCTCGGCGACAACCCGCCGCTGCCCGATACGCCGCCCAGCGAGGTGCTGATGAACGTCGGCTTCGGCGACCACCAGGTCTCCAACTTCACCGCCGACACGATGGCCCGCACGATCGGCGCCGAGGTCCACGCGCCCGTCCTCTACGACGGCCGCTGGCCCGGGGTGGAGCAGGTCTGGGGCGTGCCGCGGATCTCCTCCTACCCGCACACCGGCTCGGCGCTCGTCTACTGGGACGGCGGGCCGATCCGGCCGGACCCCGACAACCCGGGCGAGGAGCTGGGCACCAACCCGCCGCACATCGAGAACATCCCCAACCGCGAGGGCCGCGACCCGCACGAGGATCCGCGCCGGACGGTCGCCGAGCAGCAGATGGTCTCCGACTTCCTGCAGCTCGATGCCGCGAGCCACATCACCGACACCTGCGAGGGCAGCCCCTGCTTCGACCGCACCTTCAAGGGGCCGTAGGGGGGCGGTAGGGGAGAGCACCCGGGGAGCGGCGCCGGGGCCGTCCGCGCCGCTTCCCGGGGCCGCTCCCGGGCCGCTCAGGCGTCGCGGCGGCTCAGCACGAGCAGCTCGTCGCCGGGAGCGAGCGCCGGCCGCTCGCTGCGCAGGATGTCGAGCGCGAGGCCGCGGCGGGCCACCGAGAGCGGCAGCGCCCCTTCCGCGAGCAGCGCCCGGTAGACGTCGGCGAAGCGGATGCCGCCGCCGGCCCCGCCCGCCCCATCGCCCCCGGCGCCCCCGCTGAGCGGGCGGCGCTCGAGGCGCATGCCGGGAGCTGCCATCGCCTCCTGGACCGCGAGCGCGTCAGGGTCGACCGCGGCCAGGGCGATCGCGTGGCCGGCGATCGCCGCCGCCGAGACGATCCGGATCCGCGGATCGGCCTCCTCGAGGGCGACCGCCCGCTCGCCGCCGCGCTGCTCGACGAGCAGCGCCAGGGGCCGCTCCCCGGCTGCCCGGCAGAGGTGCAGCGCCGTCAGCGCGGCGCGGGCGTCGGCCACCCGCGGGTCGGCCGGCCCGGGGACGGAGGCGATCAGCGCGACCTCGGGGGAGACCGCGGCCAGGACCTCGCGCAGCGCCGCGGGGTCGCCGGGATCGCCCCGGTGCCAGTCGATCTCCATCGCGGCGGGCCGGGGATCGGTGGGCGCCAGCACGCTGATCGCGTGGCCGGCGCCTCCGCGGGTCATCCGGGCGACCGCCTCCACGTAGCCGGCCGCGGTGGGGCTCCAGCCGACCAGCAGGGGGCGGGGCGGAGGCAGCGGGCCGCCGACCTTCGGGGCCCCCGCCGCGCGGGGCTCGCGCCGCGGGCGCCGCCGGACGTCGCGCGCGGACGCGGTGAGCACGACCACGCGATCGGTGGCGCCGAGAATGCGGCCGGGCTCCGGGACGAGCCGGATGCGGTCCGACGCGCCGCCCTCCAGGACCCCGATGGGCAGCGCGCCGTCGAGCCGTCCGACCAGCTCGTCGAACCTGCTGCCGGCGAGCTCGCCGGCCGCGATCGCGAACGGCCGCGACGAGTCCGCGGCGCTCGACGCCGAGCCGAGGATCTCGCTGAACGACGGGTTGGCCATCGCCAGCCCGAGCAGCCCGCCGATCGACCGGTCGCGGACGACCGCGTCGAAGCTGGGCGGGAAGAGCTCCCAGATCGAGTCGGCGTTGAGGCCGCGGCGGATCTCGACCCCGACGTGAGGCGGGCGGGCGGCGCCCTCGAGCACGGTGCTGAGCTTGGCCGCGACCGTGATCGTGAGCACGTCCGAGACGTCGTCGTCGGCGCTCGGTGGCGAGAGGACGACGATCGAGCGGGCGGCGCTCGCCGAGCCCCGCTCGAGCCCGCTCGGCTCGTAGGCGTCGCCGCTGACCACGCTCAGATCGAGGCT
This sequence comes from uncultured Conexibacteraceae bacterium, assembly GCA_964487515.1. Classification (GTDB taxonomy): domain Bacteria; phylum Actinomycetota; class Thermoleophilia; order Solirubrobacterales; family 70-9; genus RHKX01. The sequence goes on from CAZARJ010000027.1 coordinate 5,613, forward strand.
CGGCACCGTCTCGGCGAGGCGGTGCTCCAGCGCCCGGCGGCGCTCGCCGGAGTCGGGCGGGACGAGGACCACGGCGCGCGCCCCCGCCTCGCTCTCGGCGAGCTGGCCGAGGATCGACGGCAGCGCCTCGCCCTCGCCGATCACGAGCAGGTGCCCCTCGGCGACGACGGGGGGATCGATCTCGCCGAGCCGGCTGACCATCCGGTCGACGAGGTCGGAGAGGACCGTGAGCGCCAGCCCGACGACGAGCACGATCCCGGTCAGGACCTGGCCCAGCCCGACGAAGCGCTGCGCGTCGCTGTCGTCGTCGCCCAGCGAGCCGGGGTCGAGGAGGTGCTGGATCCCCGACCAGAGCGCCTCGCCGAAGGTCGGGAAGGCGCCGAGCGCCCGCGCGATCAGGGCGCTCAGAAGCCAGAGGACGACGGCGAAGCCGAGCAGCAGCGCGAGCCGGCCCGCGGTGCTGTCGACGAGCCGCTCGAGGCGCGCCGTCAAACGGCTCTCCCGGACCTCTCCGCCTGGGCGCGCCTTGGCCATCGTGCCGCGGACCCTATGCCAATCGCGGGCCGCGGGACCGGGGCGAGCTGCTAGCGTTCGCGCCGTCGGGCTGCCGCCGTGGCGCCCGTGAGGTTCGTTCTTCTCGCTGCGCAACGCGTCTTCGGGGCTTAGGAATCTCCCCCCGAAAACGCTCGATAGGAGCAGCAGAAAGCATGTCTACGTCCTTCGCCGATCTCGGCGTATCGCCCGCCGTCGCCAGGGCGCTCTCAAAGCGCGGCATCGACACCCCCTTCCCCGTCCAGCGCCTCGTGATCGAGGACGTGCTGGCCGGCGACGACGTTCTCGTCCAGTCGCCGACAGGCTCCGGCAAGACGCTCGCCTTCGGCGTGCCGCTCGTCGACCGGATCGCCGCCGACGCGCGCCGTCCCGCGGCGCTGATCCTCGCCCCGACGCGCGAGCTGGCCTGCCAGATCGTCGACGAGCTCGAGTCGGTCGCCCGCGCCCGGGCGCTGAAGATCGCCGTCGTCTACGGCGGCGTCGGCATCCAGCCGCAGATCCGCTCGGCCCCGAAGTCCCACATCCTGGTCGCCACGCCGGGGCGCCTCGAGGACCTGCTCGAGCGCCGCGCGCTGACCCTGGGCAACGTCCGCACCCTGATCCTCGACGAGGCCGACCGGATGCTCGACATGGGCTTCAAGCCGGCCGTCGACCGGATCGTCTCCCAGCTCCCGCGCAAGCGGCAGACGCTCTTCTTTTCCGCCACCCTGGAGGGCGCCGCCGGCAAGCTCGCCGGCGACTACACCTACAAGGCGCGCCGTCACGTCAACGCCCCCAAGCAGGAGCGCCGGGCCAAGATCAGCCACCGCTTCGTCGAGGCGCCGAGCCAGGCCGGCAAGGTCGAGTTGCTGATCGCCGAGCTCGAGGCCGGCGAGCGCGGGCGGACGCTCGTCTTCGTGCGCACCAAGCGCGGCGCCGACCGGCTGGTCAAGAAGCTGCGCAACCGCGAGGTGAAGGCGGTCGCGATGCACGGCGACAAGTCGCAGGCACAGCGGCAGCGCGCCCTGGCCGACTTCGAGCACGGCCGCGTCTCGCTCCTCGTCGCCACCGACGTGGCCGCGCGCGGGATCGACGTCGCCGACGTCACCCACGTGATCAACTTCGACGCCCCCGAAGACGGCGACACCTACACCCACCGCGTCGGCCGCACGGGCCGCGCCGGCGCCAGCGGCTCGGGGATCAGCTTCGTGCTCGGCGACCAGGCGCACGAGATGCGCCGCATGGCCGCCGACCTCGGCCTGAGCGCCGAGTTCGACCGCCGCGAGCGCCCGCATGGCGGAGCTTCAGCAGCCCCGCGCGAGGATCGCAACGGCGGGCGCGACGGCGGTCGCACCCACCGCGGCAAGCGCGGGCGGGGCAGAGGGTCCCGCCAGCGCTCGCGCAGCGATCGCTCGGGAAGCGGAGGCAACGGCTCCGCGCCGGGCAAGCGCCAGGGCAACGGCTCCCGCAAGCGCCGCCGCCGGCGGTCCAAGGCCGAGTCCCCACGCTGACCTTGCACTTCCCCGGACTATTTCCGGGGAAGCGCAGGGTCGATGGTGCGTCGCAACCGGAAATCAGGCCACCGGGCCGCCCAGGCGGCGCGCCATCGCCGTGGAGGATCGAGACCTCACGCCGGGTCCCTTATCGCCACCGATCGGTGGCGAGCCCCGATTACTTGTTTGTGAAGTTATCGCCCGCCTGAATGCCGCCTCCGATGGGGGCGGCAGCGGCAGCGGGGGAGAGGACGCCGTGCATAAGCCCAGCGGCGCCCCGATGTCCACTAGCCAGGACCGGCGACGCGACCGTACGCGAGCGGATGTGATGCTGGTGTGTCCTCATCTCCCTGCGCCGGAGGCGGCCATCTGGCAGCCGCTCCAAAGCGCGGGAGCATCATAAACACATCCATCTGCAAAGCGCAAGAGGGAATGTGAGATCGGTTGGCAGAGGAGGCCGGAAGGGGGCGCCCAAGCGGCCATCCCGAAGCCTCCGGGGGCCGCCGATCCCGCCCCTTCCCGCGCACGCCGCCGCACGGTATCTCGCCGCCTGCGATCAGCGAACCTGGCTTATCCAACGGGTAAACCGGCCCCGACAACTTCACAAACAAGTTCTCGGACCCTGCACGTCCCGCCGCGACAGCGATCGCTGCAACCCAGCGCCGCACAAGCGACGCGGGGCGGGCGGCAAAGCGGCCCGCCCTCCGCCACACAACGCCAGCAGCCGGCGTTTATAGCGCCCCCTTCCAGACCCGAGCTGGAGGAGCTGCCTGAGCATGGCCAAGCGCTCCCGCACAGCCCTCGAGCGAGCAGATCAGACCTCGCGCCTGCGCACCCGCCCCGCACGGGCCCAGATGCTCGCCGCCGCCCGCGAGCTCGCCACCGCCCGCGGCTACGAGGCGCTCCGGGCCGGCGACATCGCCCAGGCCGCGGGCGTGAGCCGCGAGACCTTCTACACCCACTTCGCCGACAAGCGCTCGTGCCTGGCGGAGGCCACCGGCCCCCGCCTGGGCGAGATCGAGTCCGAGCTGCGGATCGCCGCCGAGGAAGAGCAGAGCTGGGCGGCCCCGATCCTCGCGACGCTCGAGGCAACGCTCACCGAGCGCTACGGCTCCAAGACCTCGGCCCGGGGCCGGATCGTCGAGGCGATGCTCGGCCTCGTCGCCGAGCATGGCTACGCCTCGGTGCGCCTGGCGGACGTGATCAAGCGGGCCCATGTCTCCTACCCCTCCTTCTACCGCCACTTCAAGGGCAAGGCGGAGTGCTTCTCAGCCGCCTGCGAGAGCCTCATAGCCGGGCTCAGCGAGCGCCTGCAGGAAGAGCTCGCCCCCGATGCCTCCCAGCCCGCGCGGCTGATCGGCCTCGCCGGGCTCCTCGCCGCGGACCCCGCCACGGCACGAGTGCTGGCGATCGAGGCCGAGCAGCTTCCGAGCCAGAACGCCACCCATCTTTCAGCCGCGCTCGCCGGCCTGCTCGGAGCGGATGCAGGGGCGGGCGCCCCGGCATCCGCTCCGCCCGCACCGATCGCGCGCCAGAGCGCCGCCACGCCCCTCCTCGACTCCCGGCGCCTGCTCGCGGGCGCCTTCGCGGAGCTGCTGCGCAGGGCGGTGCTCACAGCCAGCCTCGAGCGGCTTGCGGCCGATCTCGCCGCGCTCACCCCGCATCTGGCCGGCGCGGCCGGCCAGGGGGAGCGCAAGGGCGCCCCAGAGCCGCGGCGCGGCCTTCCGCCCCGCCCGCACGAGCGGCGCGGCGCGACCACCCGCCGCCCAGCTTCCACGACCACCACGGGGATCACGCGATGACCCCTGTCTCCAACCAGACCTTCACCCCCGAGACGACCCGAAACCAGAAAGGCAGCAAGTGAGCTCACCAGTAACGCTCCTGAAGTCCCTCCGCACGCGACTCGACGGGCGCCGGCGCGATCTGCGCGCGGACGTGCGCCCAGGGAGTGGTGCGCTCGCCTACGCCGACGGCCGCCGGGCGGCCGTCGGGCTGGTGCTCGCCGCCGGCCTGCTCGGCGCCTTTCTGCTGCTCGCCGGCAGCGCCGTCACGGCGGAGGCCCAGGGCGATGAGTGCGAGAACGCCGAGTTCCGCACCGGCCGCTCGGCGCAGCTTCCCGACTGCCGCGCCTACGAGCAGGTGACGCCGGTCGACAAGGGCGAGCAGGACGCGCCGCTGCTCAGCACGGCCGGCACGATCTACGACCCGGCGGTATCTAGCGATGGCAACCGAGCTGCCTATACGTCCCAGGGTGCTTTCGCCGGCTCGCCCACGGCGAATACGACGTACATTGCGAGCCGGAGCGACAGCGCTTGGTCATCGCAAGGGGTTCTCCCACGACAGTCCGTAATCACCTACTTTGTATGTGCGCAGGGCGCAGTCACATTCGCAGAGGACCTTTCTCAAGTTGTCGTAGTTGACGGAGCGGGCCAAGTTTTCGGCTGCGGGGTCGACGACCCCAAGATCGATCCAGACGAACCCGAAGGGGTCGCAAATCTCTTCCACCGCGACACCGAGACGGGCAACTTCCAGCTTCTGACGCCCAAACCGGTCACCGGTCCTCCCGACGATGCACAGATTGAAGGGGGGTCACCCGATATGCAACACGTTGTCTTCTCGACGAACGCTCAGCTGACTCCCGATGCAAGCACCGGAGGCATGCTCTACGCATCATCCGCGGGGGGGGTACGACTGCTGAGCCGCGTTCCGGCACCTCCTGCAACGGAATGCATAGGGTCGTCTTGTGTGACCGTTGGTGGAGCGGGGCTCGGCGGAGCCTATGAGGGGACCGGTCAGGGCGTCTTTCGAGTGGCGCGAGCTGTGTCGACGGATGGATCACGAGTCTTCTTTCACGCCACGCCCCCAGGTGGGACGGAGAGCCTCTATATGCGCGAGGGAAGCAAGACCGTTCAGATCGACGCATCGCAAGGCGGGCCCGATACAGGTGGCGGCGGCCAGTTCATGACCGCGGCGGCCGACGGCTCCAGCGTGTTCTTTACAGCCGAGACAAAGCTAACCCCCGATGCGACAGCGAGCACTGACGACCGCGACCTATACCGGTATGACGTCGCGACGGGCGAGCTGACCGACCTGACCGTTGATGATGTCGACGGGGCGGGAGTACTAGGTGTGCTCGGCGCTAGCGACGACGGTTCCCGTATCTACTTCGTTGCCAACGGGGTTCTCGCCGCAAACTCGAACTCGGAAGGCGATACGCCCAGCTCTGGCGACTGTCAATCTGGAAGCGCTGGGTCGGGAGCGTGTAATTTATATGTGGCACATGGCGGTTCGATAGAGTTCATCGCGACTCTTGCAGGTACCGATCAAACCGCGTGGGGGATCAACACTTCTGCAGGCCCTCCGAGCGGCACACCGTATGTGAGCCGAGTGACGCCCGATGGTCAGCGAGTGGTGTTCAACTCGACGAGGAGCCTGACCGGATATGACAACACCCCGGTCGATCCGTCCGCATGCAGCGATAGCTCCGGAGATCAGAGCCCATGTAGCGAGATCTTTCTTTACGACGCAGGGTCGAGCGAGTTGGAGTGTGTCTCGTGCAACAGCAGCGGCCCACCGGCCGGTGCATCGTGGCTGAGCGGTGGAAGCTCGCACATCGTTGCGTGGAGTGGGCCAAAGCTCACGAATCTGTCGCTGCCCCGGAATCTCTCCGACGACGGCAGCCGCGTGTTCTTCAGCTCAGATGACAGTCTTGTCTCGGCGGACACGAACCACCGACAAGATGTCTACGTCTGGGAGGACGGGGACGTCCAGCTGATCTCCAGCGGGCGCGACGACGGAGCCTCCCAGTTCTTCGGCGCGAGCGCCGACGGCGACTCCGCCTTCTTCATCACGCGCGAGCGCCTGCTGCCCCAGGACAGCGACGACCTCCTCGACCTCTACGACGCACGAGTCAATGGCGGTCTGGCCTCGCAGAACCAGCCGCCCCCGCCACCGCCCTGCACCGGCGACTCGTGCAAGGGCGATCAGTCCGCGCCGCCGGCCGAGGAGCCGAACGGCTCGGGGGAGTTCACCGGGCCCGGAAACCAGGCCACCAACGCTGCCCGCTGCGTGCGCAAGGGGGAGCGCGCCCAGCGGCTGGCGAAGAAGGTCAAGCGGGCCAAGCGCCAGGTGCGCCGAGCCCACGGCAAGCGGGCCAAGCGGCAGGCGCGGCGCAAGCTGCGGCAGAGCAAGCACCGCTACAGGCGGGCGCAGCGACGCAGCGTCCGCTGCGAGCGAGGTGCCCGGTGATCGGCGCCGGCCGGATGTCCCTGACGAATCGAATGGAGATCTCGATGACTGCCCACGCCCCTAGCCGCCATCGGACGCGGATGAGCCTTTCGCTCCTTCTTCTCGGCCTCGTCATGAGCGCGATGGTTGTGATCGCGGCCGCCCCAGCTGCTCACGCTGCTGAGTTCCAGATTGCGGCGATGGACGGGAACGTGCTCGACCAGAACGGAGATCCATTCACGCAAGCCGGTGGTCACCCGTATGTGGCGAACACGAGGTTCATCTTCACGCGCGGCGGTGGCCCGAACAACGGGCCCGCAGAGAACGTGAAGGACATCCAAGTTGACCTGCCGGCCGGTCTGGTCGGTAACCCTCAGGCGGTTCCTACTTGCACGTTCGCCGATTTCACGCTGAGCGAATGCCCGCCCAGCTCCCAAGTTGGCACGCTTCGTCTGATCCGCATCATCAACGGTGGCGGGCCCATGGTCCCGATCTTCAACATCGTTCCTCGTGACGGAACGCCGGCGCAGTTCGCGGCCAATATCCAGGGTGTGTATGCAGTCATCACGGCCAGCGTCCGCACGGGAGACGACTACGGCTTGCGGACCACGGTTCGTGGCATCTCAACTGCGACTCCGATCTATGGCATCTCAGTGAATTTCTGGGGCGTGCCAACCGATCCCAGCCACGATGTTGAGCGGGCATGCCCGGGTAGGACTGTGCTCCCGCCTTGGAACGGCGGGCCTTCCTGCCAATCAGGGCAGTCCCCCAAGCCCCTCCTCACCCTCCCCACCGCCTGCCTCGGCCCGCAGACCACCCACCTGAAGGTCACGACCTGGCAGCAGCCCGACGTCGAGAAGACCGCCAGCTTCGTCTCCCACGACAACGAGACGCCGCCGAACCCGATCGGGGTCTCCG
>CAZARJ010000028.1:0-2829 GCA_964487515.1 uncultured Conexibacteraceae bacterium
CAGTCGGCGCGCGGCCCCGGCCGGCCGCCGGTCCCCCAGCGCGAGGTCGACCGCGCCGAATCGATCCCCGAGCGCTTCCTGATCCGCTGGCGCGGCGAGGCCGACCCCGATCACGTGCGGGCGATCAACGCCTACTGGATCAGCGCCGCCGAGCACGGCATGAACGCCTCCACCTTCACCGCGCGCATCGTCGCCTCGACCGGGGCCGACGCCGCCGCCGCGCTCTCGGCGGCGGTCGGCGCCCTCTCCGGCCCCCTGCACGGCGGCGCACCCTCGCGCGTCCTCTCGATGCTGGACGAGGTCGAGCGGACCGGCGACGCCTCCGGCTGGGTGCGCGCGGCGCTCGACCGCGGCGAGCGGCTGATGGGCTTCGGGCACCGCGTCTATCGCGCCGAGGACCCGCGTGCTCGCGTGCTGCGACGCACCGCCAGGTCGATCGGGGCGTCCCGCTACGAGGTTGCCGAAGCGGTGGAGAAGGCCGCGCTCGAGGAGCTGCGGGCCCGCAAGCCGGACCGGGTCCTGGCCACCAACGTCGAGTTCTGGTCCGCCGTCGTGCTCGACACCGCCCGCGTGCCCGCGGAGCTGTTCACCGCCCTGTTCACCTGCGCCCGCACGGCGGGGTGGTCCGCCCACATCCTCGAGCAGAGGCGCGAGGGGCGGCTGATCCGCCCGACGGCCGACTACGCCGGCCCCGGCCCGCGCTCGTTCGCGGACGCCCGCGCCGCGAGCCCCGGCTGATCCCGCTCGTTGCGGGAAAGCGTCGCCTTTCCCGGGGCGGGAACGGCGCGATCCGCCGGCGAGCGCGGCTAGGCTCAAGCGATGAGATCGCGGTCTGGCTCCTCGACGACGGTGGCCCTCGACAGCTTCGGCCAGCGCGAGCTCCGGGCCGGGGCGCGGGCCGCCGGGATCTCCGAGCAGGCGCTGCTCGCCCGCTCGGTGCGCCACTACCTGGAGCAGCTGCGCGAGCGCCGCGATGATCCCGCCATGCGGGTGCCGCGCCTCGAGCTTCCCGCGGCCGCCGACCGGGTCGCGATCGAGGTCCCCCTGCCCCCCGCGACCCACTCGGCGCTCAGTCGCGAGGCGCGGGCGCAGGGCGTGGGCGCCGGGCGGCTCGCCGAGCACGCCCTCTACGTCGAGCTCGCCGGCACCCACGTGGCCCGGAACGCCGCACCCGATCCGGCCGAGCCCGTCGCGGCCCGGAACGAGCCCGCCGGCGCGCGTGGATGCGCCGGTGAGGTCTCCCGGCTCAGCCGGCGGCCGTCGTAGGCGACGCCTCGAGCTCGATCAGCGCCTTCTTGAGGGCCGCCCGGCCCCGGTGGTGCAGCCCGTGGATCGAGGGCTCGCTCTTGCCGAGCCGCTCGGCGATCTCGGTCGGCGTGAGGCCGGCGATGTGGCGCATGGCGAGCACCAGCCGCTGCTCGTCGGGAAGCCGCCCGAGAGCCTCGCGCAGGGCCCGCGAGCGGTCGATCGCCACCTGATCGCTGCCCGAGTCGGCGATCCAGACCTCGGCCACCGGCAGTTGCCGGTGGGCCCGCAGATGATCGAGCGCCGCATTGCGGGCGACGCGCGTGATCCAGGCGGCGAAGGGGACCTGGCGCTGCTCGTAGCGGCCGATGGACCGCGGCAGCTTCGCGAACACGCTCTGCGTGATGTCCTCGGTCTCGTGGCGATCGCGCACGACCGCGCGGACCGCCGCGGCCACGGTCGCGGCATGGCGCACGTAGAGGTATTGCAGAGCGCCGACCTCCCCCCGTTTCAGGGCGACGATCGCGCGGCGCTCGCGCGCCACCTCCGCCCGCTCGCGTACCGTCTTCTCCGTCCGGCCCGGGCGCCGTGGGCGGCTGCCCCTTGAACCCTGCGCGCTGGATCCAGCGCCCCTCGCGTTCCGTGCTTGGCTCATCGCATACCCCAAACCAGCCCGATGCGTCGCTCGGCGGAATGCACGATCGACGATCTGCTCTCGGCGCCAGACTTGCATCTCCGGCGCGTCGCGAGTGGGTATTTTTCAACCTGGCCGCGCTCGCCCGTCGCACGCGCGGCAGTCACCTTCCCGGCCCTCACTGAAGGATCACCTGCGCGTCGGGGCCGACGCTCAGCCGCGCGCCGCGGGGCATCCGGAAATCCCTGAGCACCCGGGCCCGGGGGCCGATCACGCTGGAATCGAGGCGCACCCCGACGTTCGAGATCGAGCTCCCGGTGAGGACCACCGAGTTCTCCAGCTCGGCCGCCTCGACCCTGACGCCTCGTCCGAGCGTGCTGAACGGCCCGATGAACGCGTCCTTGATCTCGACGTCGGGGCCGATCAGGACGGGGCCTCGGATCACGCTCGACTCGATCCGGGCGGTCGGATCGCAGTCGACCGCCCCCTCGAGGTCGGAGTCGATCACGATCGCGTCGCAGCTCCGGTCGACGAGCTCGCTGAGCATGAACCCGTTCGCCTGCAGGGTGGGCTGCGGGTGGCCCCGGTAGCGCCACCAGCCGGTCACGAAGCGACGCTCCACGCGGCCGCCTCCACGCTCCATCCGCTCCAGCGCCGCGGCCATGATCGGCAGCACGCGGCGTTCCTCGCCCGCTGCCAGCGAGCGCGGAAATCCGGCACCGAGCAGGAAGGCGCCGACGTGATGCTCGCCGTGGACGCTCCGGGTCCCGCCCGGACGCATCAGCGCCCTCGCGGCGTCCCCGCCAGCCTGCCGATCGGCGCCCGCAGGCGCGTCGAAGCGGCTCATCAGCGCCACCGCGTCGTGCTCGCCGAGCTCCCATCCCGGCTCGAGCTGCGGACCCAGCTCGCGGCTGCTCAGGCAGTCGGCGAAGAGGAGCGCGAACGGGCCA
>CAZARJ010000028.1:2929-12705 GCA_964487515.1 uncultured Conexibacteraceae bacterium
GGCGCGAACCTGTCGCTGGTGATCGCGCTCGCCGTCGTCGTCCTCATCGACGGCTCGATCATCGGCATCTCGCTGTCGACGGGCGAGGCCGGCGCGACGCTGATCGCGATCGCCCTGGCGACCGAGCTGGTCTTCGTCTGCGCGTCGATCTCGGGGTCGCTGAGCGCGGCGGGAAGCGGCCGCCACGTCGCGATCGGCGCGGGCGGGCTGGTCGCCGCGATGCTGCCGGTCGGGGCGGTCATCGGAGCGCTGATCTTCGACGGCGCCTCCGACACCCTGCTCGTCGGCGCGCTCGGCTTCGCCAGCGTGGTCCTGCTCTTCACCGCGATCGAGGAGCTCCTCCTCGAGGCCCACGAGCACCGCGAGAGCGCCGGCACCGCCGCGACGCTGTTCATCGCGTTCCTGCTCTTCCTGACGCTCATCCTCCTCTGGCCGGAGTGATCGGGATCGCCGGCGGCGCCGCCGCCAGGGGGCGCGCGCCGGGGCGGTGATCCGGCGCCAGCGTGACCGTGCCGTCGTCGGTGAGCGTCGCCAGCCCGTCGGCCCCCGCCTCGCCCCCCGCACGGTCACGGCGCCGCCACCAGTCCGCGACCTCGCGGGGCAGGGCCCGCCAGACCCGCTCCCGGGCCGCGATCGCGTCGAGGAGCTCCGCGTACAGGGCCTCGTTGCGGGGATCGCCGAGGTATCCCGGATCGGGATGGGTGACGAACTGGGCCAGACCGGCCACGCCCTCGATCGCGTCGAGCTGCCGTAGCCAGGTCGCGATCGACCGCTCGCCGAGGAGCGTGAGCAGGGTGTGGTCCTGGGGCGCTGTGTAGGGGAGCTCGACCACCCGCCCGAGGAAGAACGGCCACGGCGAGCAGCAACCCCCGGGCTGCGGCTCCCAGCAGTCCGACATCGGGATGGTGCAGTCGTAGTCCACCGGCAGCTCCGCGAGCCAGGCGGCGACCCGGTGGGTGGCCGGGGAGCGGAACCCCGAGGCCCCGAGCCGCTCGGCCATCGCGCGCAGCGCGGGCTGCTGGGCCTCGAACTCGCCCCGGGCCGAGAACATCGACCGGTCGTGGAAGACCCCGTGCACCCCGAGCTCGAAGCCGCGGTCGCGCAGCTCCTCGACGATCCCCCAGTCGATCGGATACCCGTCGGCGACGATGTTGAAGGACGAGCGCAGCCCGCGGGCCTGCTCGAGGTCCGCGATCCGGGGCGCGTTGCGCAGGCCGGCGGCCGACTCGACGTCGTGCGTGAGGATCACCGCGGCGCGCGCCCGCCCCGGCCAGAGCCAGCGGAAGCGCAGCTCGCGCTGCCCACGGGCGAGCATGATGCAGCGGACGTAGAAGCGCAGCAGGGCGGCGACACCCGCATCGAACGGCCAGGCCGGGAAGCGGGGCGTCCCCTGGCGCCGGATCAGCGCCCGCCGCGCGGCGAGCTGGACGCGGCGGGGGATCGCGCCCTTGACCCGGTAGTAGGCGTCCAGCGCCCACGGCGGAAGGCCCCGCCCGCCGCTGCCCTGCGCCCACAGCTCGGCCGTGTAGCCCGCGTACGCCTCGGCGAGCCCGAAGGGGACGATCACCGTCCCGTCGGCGCTCCGCCGGCTGTCGAGCACCGCCCCGGTCGCGGGGAGCTCGAAGCGCTCGACGCAGGAGCCGCCCGCTCCGGTGGCGCGCGGATCAGCGGCCGCGGGCCGGGCGAACAGCCACCAGTCCCCGGCCCGCATCAGCTCCGCCGGGCCGGAGCCCGGCCGGCATCTGACGGCCGCCCCGGCCGGCGCCCGCCGCGGATCCCAGGAGGGGTCGTCGACGGCGACCGGATCCAGGGGCGAGAGCAGCCGCTCCAGCGGATGCCGGGCCGCGGGGGCGAGATCCGCGCAAGCTCGGCTCATCGGCAGCCGTTCCCGTAGTCAGGGTGGATGAAGGGTGAGATCGAGCTCAACGACCGGGGCACGCGCGGCATCGATGTCACTCTCCGACCCCGCCTGGGTCTCGTTCGTCGAGGGCCATCCGGACGCCACCCCGTTCCACCACCCGGCCTGGGCGGGGGCGCTCGCGGGGGCGTACGGCCTGCGGGCGTCGGGCCTGGCCGCGCTCGACGCCGCGGGCGAGATCGAGGTCGCGATCCCGGTCGTGCGACTCGGCGGCCGCGCGTCCCGGCGCCGCGCGAAGGCGCTTCCGTTCACCGACTGGTGCCCGCCGCTGGCCCGGGCCGGCATCCCCGCCGAGGGAGTCGCGGACCGGCTCGAGCGGGCGCGGAGCGAGCTCGGCCTCGGCCCCCTCGTCGTCCGCGACCGGCTCGCGGGCGAGGCGGGGGCGCGGCGGATCGTGGGGCTGCGCCACGTCCTGGCCCTGGAGGAGGACAGCGACGCCGTCTTCCGGGGCTTCGACCGCTCCCGCGTGCGCCGCAAGCTGCGCCGGGCCGAGCGCGCGGGCCTGGAGATCCGCCGCGGCAGCTCGCCCGGCGATTTGCTCGGGACCTTCTACCCGCTGCACGTCACGACCCGGCGGCGGCTCGGGGTCCCCGTGCAGCCGCGCCGCTTCTTCACCACGCTCGCGCGCGAGGTGCTCGGCCGCGGCCTCGGGTTCGTCACCTCCGCCTGGTCCGGGGAGACGCCGATCGCGGCCGCGGTGATCCTCGCCTGGAACCGGCGGGCGATCTACAAGTTCGCCGCCTCGAGCCGCGAGCTCGGCGACGTCGGGGCGGCCCAGGCGGTCGTCTGGGACGCGGTGCGCTGGAGCTGCGAGAACGGCTGCGCCGACTTCGACTTCGGGCGCACGGATCTGGGACAGGAGGGCCTGCGGGACTTCAAGCGCGCGTGGGGAAGCGCCGAGCACGAGCTCACCTACACGACGCTCTCCGAAGGCCCGCCGCGCGGGGTCCACGGCTCGGGAAGGGCGGAGCGGATCCTCGGACACGTGATCCGCCGCTCACCGGAGCTGGTCACCCGGGCCGCCGGCCGGGTCGGCTATCGCTACACGGCCTGAGCTCGATCCCCGGCCGGGCCGCGCACGATCGGCGCCCCCCGCCCCGGCCGCGGCCCGCTCGTAGGCGCGGAGCAGGACCTCGCGGGAGCGCTCCCAGGACAGCTCCGCGACCCGCTCGCGGCCGATCCGGCCCATCGCCCGGCGGCGCTCGGGGCTCTCGAGCAGCTCGTGCACGCAGCGCGCCAGGCTCGCGGGCTCCCCGGCGCCGGCGTAGGCGGCGGCGGGGCCGGCGGAGACCCGGGTCTCGCGCAGGTCGTAGGAGGCGATCGCGCGTCCCATCGCCATGTACTCGGGGACTTTGACCATGGTGGAGGCGTGGTTGAGCGGGCTCGGCGGGTCGGGTGCCAGGCAGACGTCGGCGGTCGAGAGGACGCGGCGGATGTAGGCGTCGCCGCGCCAGCCGGCGAACCCGACCTGCTCCGCGAGCCCAAGCGCGGCGGCGCGGGCGCGCATCTCCCCGAGCACCTCGCCGTCGCCGATCAGGATCGCGCGCCAGTCGTCCGCCCGCAGGCGCCGCAGCGCGGCCAGCGCGCCGAGCAGGTGGTCGATCCCGTCCTGCGGCCCCATGACGCCGACGTATGCGAGCAGGTGGCGGCGCCCGCGCCTCAGCGCCGGGTCGGGGAGCACGGGGGTGAACCGCTCCAGCTCCGGCCCGTTGCGGACCACGAAGACCCGCTCGGGCGGGACACCGCCGCGCTCGATCGCGACGCGGCGCACCGACTCGTTGGTCGCGATGACGACGGCGGCGGAGCGCAGGGCATGCCGCTCCAGCGCCAGCAAAGCGCGATGCGGGAGCCCGGTGCGCCCGAACCGGGCCTCGAACAGCTCCGGCGCCAGGTCGTGGTGGTCGAAGACGAGCGGGACCCGGCCGGCGCCGGCGGCGCGGACGGCGAGGTGCAGGAAGTCGGGCGGGTTGGCGACGTGGACGACGTCGAAATCGCCGTCGCGACGCCGCAGCCGGCGCACGAGCCCGGCGATCCGCCAACCGGCCTGTCCGTACTCGCGCAGGTAGCCGAGCGGCCCGGCGCCCGGGCGCAGCCCGAACCGGTGGATCCGGATCCCCTCGCGGAGGTCCTCGGGAGGCTGCGCGCCGGCGACGGCCTGCGGGCACACGGCATCGACCTGCCAGCCGGCGGCGGTGAGCGCGCGGCACTCGTCCCAGACGCGCCGGTCGCCCGGCAGGCCCTCGTTCTCGCTCACGATCAGCGCCCGGCGCCCCCTCGCGGCCGGCCCGGCACGAGCGGACGATCCGGTTCGCCGCCGCTCCGCTCCCGCCACCACCCGCACCCCCGCTAGGCGGCCTGCGCGACGGCGTGGCGGTACAGGGCGTCGACGACCCGGTCCTGGTCATCGTCGGCGAGGCCCGGAAAGAGCGGCAGCAGGACGATCTCGCGGGCCGCCGCCTCGGTGTGCGGAAGCTCGTGGCGGGCCGCGCCCGCATACGCCTCCTCGAGGTGGATCGCCATGACGCCGCGCCGGGTCACGATCCCGTCGCGGAGCAGCAGCTCCATCAGCTCGAGCGCGCTGACGGGCGCCGACGGCGCGACCCTGATCGGATACGACTGCCAGGTCCGCTGCGCGTAGTCCGGATCCCCGGGGAGCCCGAGCCAGGGCAGCTCCGCGAGCGCCTCCGTGTAGCGCTCGGCCAGCCGGCGCCGGGCGGCCAGGATCCTGTCCAGGTCGGCGAGCTGGCAGAGGCCGACGGCCGCCTGGAGGTCGGTCATGCGCGCGTTCCAGCCCCGCTCCGAGTAGCGCTCGATCGCGACCTCGCGCGCGTTGTGGCGGTCGAGCGCCGAGCGGTCCATGGCCTGCTGGCGCAGGCGCCGCAGCCGCTCCGCCTGCGCGGGATCGTGGACCGCGATCATCCCGCCCTCGCCGCAGGTGATCACCTTGCGGGGGTGGAAGGAGAAGCAGGCCGGCGGCCCCAGCGACCCGATCGGCCGGCCGCGGTGCAGCGCCCCGATCGCGCATGCCGCATCCTCGACGATCGCCAGCCGGTGGCGGTCGGCGAGCTCCAGGAAGCGGTCCATGTCGGCGGGCAGGCCGACCTGGTGCACCGGGACGATCGCCCTGGTTCGCGCGGTCAGCGCCGCCTCGGCCGCATCCGGGTCGAGGTTGCACGTCGCGGGATCGATGTCGGCGAAGACCGGGGTGGCGCCGCAATGCCAGACCGCATTGGCCGTCGCGATGAAGGAGAGCGAAGGCACGATCACCTCGTCCCCCGGCCCGACCCCGGCGACGTGCAGCGCGAGGTGCAGGGCCGTCGTGCAGCTCGTCGTCGCCACCGCGTAGGGGGCGCCGACGCGCTCCGCGAAGGCGCGCTCGAACCGCTCGACGCGGGGCCCCTGTGTGAGCCAGCCGGAGGCGATCACCTCGGCCACGGCATCCGCCTCCCCGCCGCCGAGCCACGGCCGGGCGAAGGGAACCCCGCTCACGAGGGGGCGCCCCGGGCGGCCAGCGACGCGGGGCGCGCAGCGGCCTGGACGGGCGCCGCGGGTGGATCGCCCGCAGCGCCCGTCCTCGCCGCTCGCCACCAAGCGACCAGCCGGCGCAGGCCCTCCTCGAGGCCGATCTCGGCCTCGAAGCCGAGGGCTCCCGCGGCCCGCGTCGTGTCGGCGAGCCTTCGCGGCACCCCGTTGACGGCCCGCGGCGGCCCGTACTCGACGCCGAGGTCGGACCCCATGACCCGGAGCAGGGTGCGGGCCAGCTCGTCCAGGCTGGTCTCCACCCCGCTGGCGATGTTGAAGGTCTCGTCGGTGACGTCGGCCTCGGCGGCGAGCACGTTCGCCCGCGCGACGTCGAGCGTGCAGACGAAGTCCATCGTCTCGCTGCCGTCGCCGAAGATCAGTGGCGGCTCGCCACGCTCGATCCGCTCCATCCAGCGGACGAGAACCTCGGTGTAGGCCCCGAAGGCGTCCATGCGCGGCCCGTAGACGTTGAAGTAGCGCAGCGCCACGTAGTCGAGCCCGGTCATCGCGTGGTAGCTGCGAAGCAGCCCCTCGTTGAACGCCTTCGCCGCCCCGTAGAGGGTGTCGTTCGCGTACGGATGGTGCTCCTCGCTGGTCGGGAACTCCCCGGCGAGGCCGTAGACCGACGCCGAGGAGGCGGCGACGAGCTTGCGCCCGCCGGCGTCCGCGACCGCCTCGACCACGTTGAAGGTGCCGTCGACGAGCACCTCGAGCGCCAGGCGCGGGTCCTCCGCGCACTGGGTGATCCGGATCGCGGCCTGGTGGAAGACCAGCCCGGCGTCGGCGACGACCTCGCGGACGAGAGTCCGGTCGCGCAGATCCCCGTCGACCAGGGTCACCCTGCCGCTCGCCAGCGCGGGCTCGAGGTTCGCGCGGCGGCCGCGCACGAAGTTGTCGAGCACGAGCACCTCGCCGGCGCCCCGGGCCAGGAGCTGATCGACGATCGTCGAGCCGATCGCCCCGGCGCCGCCGGTGACCAGCACGCGCTCGCCCCCGATCACGACCGCAGCCGATCGGGTCGCTGGTGGATCCGTCGCATCGCCATCGGCGCTCCTTGGTCGCGAGGGGTGCTGTCCTGAATGCAACGGCCCGGCGGGCCCCCCGCTTGCGGGAGCCGTTCGCGGCGGGGTCCGATCGGCCTCGCCGCGCTGCGCCCGCGGGACGCGAAGCGGCCGCAGCAGCCGGCCCGGGGCGGCCAGCATCCGGCCCCGCAGCTCGCGCCGGACGAAGCGCCGGAACTCGTCGTCGGCGACCCGCGGGGTGCGGCGGGCGGCGGCCCGCAGCCAGCCGAGCAGGAACGCGGCCCCCGACAGGCCCACCGGGGGGACGCGGGCCACCTTGAGCGACCGCAGCGCGACCCAGACGAAGCCGTAGTGGAGCACCCAGGCGCACTCGCCGTGCCGGGCCCGTCCGCGGAGCCGGCCGTCGGCAGAGCCCCAGGGACGGTGGTGGCGGGCGATCAGATCGGCGTCGGAGCGGGTCTCAAAGCCCCGCATCCGGGCGTACGTCTCGTCGATCGTGTCCCAGCCGAGCCGCTCGGGGACGCCGCCGATGGCCTCCAGGCAGCCGCGTCGATACAGCTTCACCGCCCCGTGCACGTGGGTGGCGGGGATCGGGATCAGCCGCCAGCCGCGCGGGCCGGGCTCGGCGAGGCGCCCGGCGGCGAGCCCGAGGCGGGGCGAGCCGGCGAAGCGCTCCAGCAGCGTCTCGAACCACTCCGGGGGCAGCTCCACGTCCCCGTCGAGCTTGCCCACGAACGCGAAGCCGCCCTCGCCCGCGTGCCGCAGCCCCAGGTTGAAGGCCAGCACGGGGCGGGCCAGCGCCAGGTTGTCGGCGCCCGCCGGGACCGTCTGCGGGGCCTCGAGGACCGACAGGAAGTCGAGCTCGCGCTCCCAGCGCCGGGCGCGCGCGAGCGTGTCGTCGGTGGAGCCGTCATCGACGATCACCCAGCGATCGGGAGGCCGGGTCTGCGCGGCGACGGCGCGCGCGGTGCGATCGATGTGCAGGCCCTCGTTGTGCACGGGGCTGACGATCAGGAGGCTGTCGCTGTCGCCGGGGCGCTCCACCGCATTGTGCAACGGGCCGGCGGGCCACCCGCTTGCGCCGGGCGGATCCGCAGCCGCCCGGCGCAAGCGCGGCGCCGCCTCCGCGTTGCTCTTGCAGGTGCCGGGCGGCGGCTCGCGCGGCACCGGCGCGCATGCGGCACCTCCGCTTCACAGCCTCCGGCCGGCGAGGGCTCCTCGCGGGCGTCGCCGTGAGCGGCGCGCTCGCGACGCTGGCCGCCCTGGCGAGCGTCCTGCACCTCGGTGTGCTGCCGCCGCGGATCGAGGCCCGGTCGCTGGGGGCCGGGGGCGCGACCGTGCGCGTGATGGCCGGCGAGCCGCGCTCGCTCGCCCCGCCCCACGCCGTCGCGGCGCTCAGCGAGCCCGACCGGCTCAGCCACCTGAGCGCGCGCTCGACCCTGCTCGCGAACCTGCTCTCGAGCGCTCCGGTCAGAGAGCGGATCGGGCGCGCGATCGGGGTCGACCCGGAGCGGATCGCGGCGAGCACCCCGGTGACGAGAAGCATCCCCGGCACGCTCATCGAGCCGTCGTTCGAGCGCCGCGCGAGCCAGCTCCGCACCGCCGGAGACCCCTACAGGCTCGAGCTCCAGCCCGACCCCGACCTCCCGGTGATCGGCGTCTACGCGCAGGCGCCGACCGCGGCCGAGGCCACGCAGCTCGCCGACGCCGTCGCCCCGGCCGGCAACGACTTCCTGCGCCAGACCGCCCGGCAGCGGGGAGCGTCCGGGGCGGACCGCGTTCAGCTCGTGCGGCTCGGGACGGCGGTCGGCGGACCGCTCGACCCGACCGCTTCGATCAAGGTCGCGGGGCTCACCTTCCTGCTCGTCTTCGCGCTCGCCGGGGCCGTGGTCCTTCTCCTGCGCCGCCGGCATGCCGGCGCGAGGCCCGCCGACGGCACGCTCACGCCCCCCGCGACCGCGGCGGGCGGTGACTGGCCCCGGACCACCCGCGTCCTGCCCTGGCTGGTCGCCGCCTTCGTGGCGATGCTCTGGCTGGTCCCGTTCAACGCGATCCAGATCGAGGCGTCGCTGCCCGTCGACCTGAAGCTCGACCGGCTCGTGCTCCCGCTGATCGTCGTGGCCTGGGCACTCGCGGCCGCGACCGGGGCGGGTGGCGCGGCCCGCTGGCGCCTCAATCCGGTCCACGCCGCCCTCGGCGCCTTCGCGGCCCTCGCCTGCCTGAGCGTCGTCCTCAACGCGGGCCTGCTCACCGAGACGCTGGGACTCGACCTGGCGATCAAGAAGCTGACCCTGCTGGGCGCCTACCTGTCGCTGTTCGTCGTCGTCGCCAGCGTCGTGCGCAAGCGGGAGGTCCCGGCCTTCCTGACCCTGATCCTCGCCGTGGCGGCGCTCTGCGCTGTCGGGACGCTCTGGGAGTACCGCTTCGGATACAACGTCTTCTCCGACCTGGCGGCGAAGGCCCTGCCGGCGATCTTCGACGTGCAGCCCGACCCGACCGGCTTCGACGACCTCGGCCGGCGGGCCGTCAGCGGCCCGACCGACCACGGGCTCGAGCTCGTCGCGGTCCTCACGGTGGCCCTGCCGATCGCACTCGTGCGGCTAGTCGAGGCGCCCCGGCTCCGGCGGCGGATCCTCTACGGGCTGGTCGCCTGTCTGCTGATCGCCGCCGCGGTCTCCACCTACCGCAAGAGCGCCTTCCTGGCACCGATCGCGGTCGTCGCGACGATCGTCCTCCTGCGCCCGGTCGCGCTGCGACGCCTGCTGCCGCTCGGCGCCGTCGCCATCCTCGCTCTGCCGCTGCTGTCGTTCAGCGCCTTCGGGTCGGTCGCGGACCAGCTGCGCTCCGACCACCTCGATGTCCCCACGGTGGGCGACCGCGTCTCCGACTACGACGCGATCCGTCCCGACGTGCTCACCCATCCGCTGCTCGGCCGGGGGTTCGGCAGCTACGAGCACGCGAGCGATCCGGCGAGCGCGCGGATCCTCGACTCCGAGCTCCTCGTCCGCCTCGTCGAGACCGGGATCCTCGGGCTGCTCGCGTACCTGGGAGTGCTGGTCACGACGATCGCCGTGGCCGTGAAGCGGATCCGCGCCCCGGGCGGCGGAGCTGCCTCCTCGACGGCCCTGATCGTCGCCGCTGCGGCGGCCGCGTTCCTGGTCCTCTCGGCGCTCTTCGACGAGTGGTCCTTCCCCCACGCCCCGTACGCGTTTCTGACCCTGGCGGGCCTGCTCGCGGTGGCCTGCGCGCCGGAGGGCGGGCCGGAAGCGACGTCCTCCGGCGCCGCGCCGCGCCGGCGCGCGCACCCGGCCGGC
>CAZARJ010000029.1:0-2595 GCA_964487515.1 uncultured Conexibacteraceae bacterium
CGAAAAGATCGGGTTCGTGAAAGTCGGTCGCGTCGATCGCCTGCCTGCTGTCCTGACACGTCGCCCAAGGTGCGGCATTCGCGCCGCGACTCCCGCCGGGCGATGGGCCCGCTTCCCTAACTTGGAGGCGTGAGCACGACCCCCGCGCAGAGCCCCGACCTGCCCTGGGGCGCGGCGATCGACGAGGCCTGGCGGGTCGCGATCGACCCCGGCCGCGCCGACGGACGCCTGGTGGCCGAGCACGCCGAGCGCGAGCGCGAGGCGAACGATGTACCGCTGCCGGCGCAGCTCGACCCCGCCCTGCGCGCGGCGCTGGAGCGCACCGGGGTGACGACGCTCTACGCCCACCAGCTCGAGGCCCTGCGCGCCGCCGACGAGGGCAACGTGGTCGTGACCAGCGGCACCGCGTCGGGCAAGTCGCTGGCCTTCAACATGCCGGTCCTCGACGCGATCTCGCGCGATCCCGAGGCGCGGGCGATCTACCTCTACCCGACCAAGGCTCTGGCGCAGGATCAGGCGCGCAAGCTGGCCCAGATCGCCGAGGGCGGCCTCGGGCTGCGGCAGGCGATCTACGACGGCGACACCCCGCGCGAGGAGCGGCCCGCGATCCGCAGGCGGGCGAACCTGATCCTCACCAACCCGGACATGCTCCACATCGGGGTGCTGCCGCACCACCGGGGCTGGGCGGAGGCGCTGGCGAAGCTGCGCTACGTGGTCGTCGACGAGGCGCACGTCTACCGCGGCGTCTTCGGCTCCCACGTGGCCAACGTGCTGCGGCGGCTGCGCCGCGTGGCCGTCCTCTACGGCTCCGAGCCGCGCTTCATCCTCGCCTCGGCGACGATCGCCAATCCGCTGGAGCTGGCCGAGCGCCTGGTCGGCGCCCCGTTCCGGCTCGTCGACAGCGACGGCGCCCCGCGCGCCGGACGCCGCATCGCGCTCTGGAACCCGCCGCTGATCGACCGCGCGACGGGCGCCCGCCGCTCGGCCCTGAGCGAGGGCGCGGAGATGCTCGCCGACCTGCTCGTCGCCGGCGCGCGGGCGATCTGCTTCGTCGGCACGCGGCGCGGCGCCGAGCTGCTGCACCGCTTCTGCCGCGACCGGCTCGCCGAGCTCGGGCGCCGGGACCTGGCCGAGCTGCTGGCCCCATACCGCGCCGGGTACACGCCCCAGCAGCGGCGCGAGGTCGAGCGGCGGCTCGGCTCCGGCGAGCTGCGGGCCGTCGTCGCCACCAACGCGCTCGAGCTCGGGATCGACATCGGCGAGCTCGACGCCGCGATCTGCGTCGGCTTCCCCGGAACCGTCGCCAGCCTGCGCCAGATGTGGGGCCGGGCCGGCCGCCGCCGCGACGGCATCGCCGTCTACCTGGCCGGGATCGACGGCCTCGATCAGTTCTTCTGCCGCCACCCGGACGAGTTCCTCGGCCGGCCCGTGGAGGCGGCGATCCTCGACCACCGCAACGAGCGGGTCCAGTCCATGCACCTCGTCGCGGCCGCCTTCGAGGCTCCTCTCGGCGGCCCGCGGGACGACGAGCTGCTCGGGGAGGGATGGCGGGAGCGCGCCGACGCTCTGCTCGCGCATGGCTACCTGCGGCGGGCCCGGGGCGGGCTGGCGGTGCGCGGCGCGGAGGCCCCGGCGGCCGGCTTCGGGCTCCGCTCCGCCTCCGCCGACGCGGTCACGGTGGTCGACGGGGACTCCGGAGAGCTGCTCGGCACGGTCGAGGCCGAGCGCGCCTTCTCCACCGTCCACCCGGGCGCGGTCTACCTGCACATGGGCCGCTCCTTCGAGGTCCGCGAGCTCGACGTGGAGAGCCGCCGGGCGATCGTCGCCCCCTTCGACGGCGACTGGTACACGCAGCCCCGCGAGGAGACCGAGATCTACATCGAGCGGCTCGGGGAGCGCCGCGAGGCGCTCGGCGCCGAGCTCAACTTCGGCACCGTCTCCGTCTCGCGGCAGGTCGTCGCCTTCCAGCGCAAGCGGCTCGGCGACCACCAGGCGATCGACTTCGTCGCCCTCGACCTGCCCGAGCAGAGCTTCCCCACGCAGGCGCTCTGGTACGTGCTCGGCGACGACCTCGCCGATCCCGAGGCGCTGCCGCACGACGTCCTGCTCGGCTCCCTGCACGCCTCCGAGCACTCCCAGATCGCCGTCCTGCCGCTGCTTGCGATGTGCGATCGCTGGGACATCGGCGGCCTCTCCACGAACGTGCACCCGCAGACCGGCCGGCCGACGATCTTCATCTACGACGGCCACCCCGGCGGGGTCGGCATCGCCCGGCGCGGCTTCGACGAGTTCCCGCGCCTGGTGGCGGACGCCGCCCGGCTGGTCGGCGAGTGTCCCTGCGCCGACGGCTGCCCCTCCTGCGTGCAGAGCCCCAAGTGCGGCAACCTCAACGACCATCTGCACAAGGCCGGCGCCGTCGAGCTCATGGCCCGCATGCTCGCCACCCGCTGAGCGGCGCATCGGGCACCGGGCCGGGCCGCAGGATTCGCATCGACGCGCGCGCGAAAAGCACCTCCGCTGCATTAGCCTTAGCGGCCGCGGGCGAGGTAGCTCAGTTGGTAGAGCACACGACTGAAAATCGTGGTGTCGCCGGTT
>CAZARJ010000029.1:2695-12659 GCA_964487515.1 uncultured Conexibacteraceae bacterium
GGCGAGGTAGCTCAGTTGGTAGAGCACACGACTGAAAATCGTGGTGTCGCCGGTTCGATCCCGGCCCTCGCCATCCGCTGAGCGCGGCGCCCTCCATGCCGACGTTTCCGGGAGCGCTGGTGCAACCGGCGCGTGGCTTGGAATGGGCCGATAGCCTTCCCACGCAGCGGCGAGAGAAGCAAGAGCCGCGAGGGTGGGAGGCGCCGCTTTGCGCCCGGCGCCACTTAATCGCCGGTTAATGGCCGGGCCTCCTACTCCTAGTAGACTTCAAACCCTGTGTACAAGCCCGTTTATGAGGTTCGGTGGGGTACCGGGCGGTCGAGGAGATAAGCGATCTCACCCAGCGAGAAAAGTTCGGCTACGCCGGCATCCACGGATGAAATGGACGGACAGCGCGGCGCGGTCCTCCCGCGGGTCGCGGTGGTCGCCTGCCTGGCGGGCGCCTTCATCATTCTCGCGTTGCTCGTCTTCGGCGGGGGAAATGGCGACCATCAGTACCGCTTCGTCTTCGAGAACGCGGGCCAGCTCGTGCCCGACAACCAGGTGCAGATCGGCGGTCACCCGGCGGGGTCGGTGGAGGACATCGACCTGACCGACGACGGCCTCGCGATTATCAAGGTCTCGGTGGACCAGCAATTGCACGAGGGGACGACGGCCGTGATCAGGGCGACCTCGCTGGCCGGGGTGGCGAACCGCTACATCTCGATCTCGCCCGGGCCCAACAGCTCGCCGGAGATCGACGACGATGCCACGATCGGCCAGGAGTCGACCGCCTCGCCCGTCGACCTCGATCAGGTCTTCAACGCCTTCACGCCGCGCACCCGCAAGGGCCTCTCCGACTTCATCAAGGGCCAGGCCGGGATCTACGCGAACAAGGGCGAGAAGGCGAATCGCACCTACAAGTACTTCGAGCCGGCGCTCTCGGCCACCAACCGGGTCCTCGCCCAGGTCAACGCCGACCAGGCCCTCTTCAAGCAGTTCATCACCGGCTCCGCCGAGGTCTTCACGGCGCTCGCCGGACGCCGCGACGACCTCTCCGCCTCGGTCAGCAACGCCAACCAGGCCTTCCAGGCGATCACGAGCGAGAACCAGGCCCTGGACGAGTCGCTGCAGCGCCTGCCCGGCACCTTCCGGCAGTCGAACACGGCCTTCGTGAACCTGCGCTCCGCCCTCGACGACCTCGACTCGCTCGTCAACACCGCCAAGCCGGCGACGAAGAATTTGACCTCCTTCCTGAAGAAGGCCCGGCCCGTGGTCGTCGACTCGGTGCCCTTCTTCCGCGACTTCCGCCTCACCATGCAGGCGCCCGGCCCCGACAACGACCTCGCCGAGCTGACCGGACTGCTGCCCCGCGTGGAGCGCAAGGCGGCGAAGAACTTCAAGCGCGGGCGCCGGGCGCTGCACGACTTCCAGCCCGTGATCGAGTTTGCCCGGCCTTACGCGCCGGAGATGGTCAACGGCCTCGCCAAGCTCGGCCAGGTGATGGGCTACTACGACGCCAACGGGCACTACGCGCGGACGATGGTCTCCGGCCTCAACATCCTCGAGCCCGATGCCGGCGGCAACCTTGTCGCAACCGACATGGATGCCCAGTACGACCCCTACGCGGCGCCGATGGACCCGCGTCGCTGCCCCGGTGGTGCGGCCCAGCCTGCGGCCGATAATTCGAACCCGTTTGCCCAGCCGCCGTGGCCGCTCAGCGGGCTTCAGGGTGGAAGCAATCCGGCGACCTCTGAGTGCGACCCGAACCAGGTGCCGCCTGGGCCATGAAGCGCGTAGCGATCATCGCCGCCGTGGCGCTCGGCGCCGCCGTTCTCGCGACGACCGTGTTCGCGAGCGACGACGGATCCTCGGGCGACTACCTCGTCCGCGCGGTCTTCGACAACGGCTCCTTCGCGGTCTCCGGTGAGGACGTGCGCGTCGCGGGCGCGAACGTGGGCCAGATCGAGGACGTCGACGTGTCGCTGCCGGGCGAGGTGGTCAGCCGCAAGCCCGGCGAGGAGGAGCAGGCGGGGAAGGCGATCGTGGTCCTGCGCATCGACAACCCCGCCTTCCAGGACTTCCGGACCGACGCGAGCTGCGTCCTGCGCCCGCAGTCGCTGATCGGCGAGCGCTACGTGAACTGCCGGCCGACGATGCCGCGCAGCCCCGACTCCGAGCCGCCGCCTTCGATCGAGCCGATCCCCGACGGCGAGCGCGGCGCCGGCCAGCATCTCGTCCCGCTCGAGAGCAACTCGACCAGCGTGGATGTCGACCTGGTGCAGAACATCCAGCGCCGCCCCTACGCCGACCGGCTGCGGATCATCCTCAACGAGCTCGGGATCGGCTTCGCGACCAGGGCCGACGATGTTGCCGAGATCGTGCAGCGGGCCGACCCGACCCTGCACGCGATCAACAAGGTGCTGGCGATCCTCGCCGGGCAGCGCAAGCGGCTCACCCGCCTCGCCGTGCACTCCGAGCGCATCCTGGAACCGCTCTCCAAGCAGCGCTCGCACGTCACCGGCTTCATCCGCAACGCGGGGCAGGCCGCGCAGGCGACGGCCGAGCGGCGCGCCGACCTGGAGCTGGCGATCTCCCGCTTCCCCGCGTTCCTGCGCGAGCTGCGCAGCACGATGAGCGACTTCGAAGGCTTCTCGAAGGCCGCGCTGCCGGTGACCCAGGACCTGCGCGTCGCCGCCCCGTCGCTGACGGAGGCGACCCAGAACATGGCGCCGTTCGCCAAATCCTCGACCATCGCCCTGACCAGCTTCGGCGACGCCGCCGAGGCCGCCGGGCCGAAGCTCGCCGCCGCTGATCCGATCGTGCGCACCGCCCGCGATCTGGCGACCAGCGGCAAGGGCACGACTGCGAACTTTCAGCGCTTCCTGCGCTCGACCCGCCGCACCGGCGGCTTCGAGAACCTGATGAAGCTGATCTACAACACGAACGCTTCGATGAACGGCTTCGACGACCTGGGCCACATCCTGCGCGCGGCGTTCGTCCCCTCGGTCTGCCTGAATTACGTGGCCGGCTGGTCAGAGGGCGGCTGCGACGCCCGCTGGTTCAACGGAGCCCTGAGGGTCGGCCCGGAGGAGTTCAGGTATCCGGACCTCGTTCCCGGCAATACGGCGCCCCGGACCGCGCTCCAGGCCGGCATCGCGCAACTCGACGACAGCACCCCTCCCGCGGCCGGCGCCCTGAAGGCCGAGCCGCATGAGGACGGTTCCGGAGCAGAGGAGCTCGAGGGTGCCTCAGATTCAGCGACCTCGACCGACGGTAGCGGAGCGGCGGGCCCGGGTGCCGGAAGCCGTGCCGGTCGCGCTGCAAGCGCCCGCGGTGGCAGCTACCGGTCCCTCCTCAACTACCTGATGCGTCCATGAGAGCCCGCCGCAGACAAGCGTTCGCTGCCAGCCCGGTCGTCGTCGGCGCGGTCACCGTGCTGATCACGATCATCGGCGTCTTCCTCGCCTACAACGCCAACAACGGGCTCCCGTTCGTGCCCACCTACCGGATCAACGTGCAGCTGCCGAACGCGGAGACGCTGGTGCGCGGCAACGAGGTCCGGATCGGCGGCGTCCGCGTCGGCCGGGTGAGCTCGGTGACCGCTCACTGGAGCGATGACGGCGAGCCGGTCGCGATCGCCGCGCTCGACCTCAACGAGCAGGTCAAGCCGCTCCCCGCCGACTCGACGATCCTCGTCCGGCCGCGCTCCACCGTCGCCCTGAAGTATCTCGAGATCACGCCCGGCGACTCGAGCGAGGGCTGGAAGGAAGGCACCACGACGCCGCTCACCGCCGCGCGCCCGAAGCCGGTCGAGCTCGACCAGGTGCTGAGCACCTTCGACGAGCCCACCCGTAAGGCGGCGCAGCACAACCTCGCGGGCTTCGGGAACGCGCTGGCCGGGCGCGGCGAGTCGATCAACGAGATCTTCACCAGCCTCGCCTCGCTGGTCCAGGTGGCCGAGCCCGCGGCATCCAACCTCGCGGCCCGCAAGACGGACTTCGGCGGCTTCTGGGACGCGCTCGCCGCGACCGCGGCCGAGGTCGCCCCGGTCTCCGACGAGCAGGCCGAGATGTTCACCAACCTGGACACGACCTTCGGCGCCTTCGCCGCGGTCGCCTACCCATACATCCAGGACACGATCTCGAAGAGCCCGCCGGCGCTCGAGGAGGGCACCCGTTCGCTGCCCGCCCTGCGCCCCTTCTTCACCCACTCCAAGGAGTTCTTCCGCGCCTTCGAGCCGGGCGCCGAGGCGCTGGCCAGGACTTCACCGACCATCAACGCGGCCTTCGAGGCCGGGATCCCGGTGCTGCGCAAGACCCCGCGCCTCAACGCCCAGCTCGAGCCCACCGCGCAGGCTCTGCTCGATTTCCAGAACGCCCCCGGTGTGCAGACGAGCCTCGATCTGCTGATCGACACGAACAAGACCGCGAAGCCGGCCCTGCGCTTCATCACGCCTGCGCAGAGCACCTGCAACTACCTGACGCTTCTGTTCCGCAACGTCGCCGAGATCGGCTCCCTCGGCGATGGGAGCGGCAATTGGCTGCGCTTCATCGCGTTTACGCCTCCCGAGGGCGTGAATTCAGAGAGCTCGCCCGCAGCTGCTCCGGCTGACGACGCCGTCAAGCGAAGCCTCAACCACATTCACTACAACCCCTACCCGTACACCGCCTCCCCCGGGCAACCTGCCGAGTGCGAAGCCGGCAATGAGGTCTACGAGATGGGTGTCACGACGATCGGTAACAACCGATACAAGAGAAGGTTCTTGGACGAGAAGAGCCTGCTGGCGACCGAGGGACAGAACGTTCACATCGGTAAGGACGGGAAGAGGAAGTGACCCTGACCGAGGACGAGCGAGCGGAGTACCGCGCCGGGCACGGCCTGGCGCGACGGCGCATCCCGAACGCCGTCGTCGGCGCGTTCGCCGTCGTCGCCTGCCTGCTCGGCCTCTACCTGGCCTTCGTCAAGCACATCCCCTTCACCGGCTACGGCTACGAGGTCGAGGCGACCTTCGCCAACGCGCTCAACGTCTCGAACCAGACCCCGGTGCGGATCGCCGGCATCAACGTCGGGCACGTCCTGGGCACCGAGCGCAACGGCGACACGACCACCGTGCGCTTCAACGTCGAGGACGAGGGGCGGCCGATCAAGGAGGACGCGATGGTCAAGATCCGGCCGCGCATGTTCTTCGAGGGCAACTACTTCCTGGACCTCGACCCCGGCAGCCCGAGCGCCCCCGAGCTCGAGGACGGCGGCTCGATCCCGATCAGCCATACCGCGACCGGCGTGCAGTTCGACGAGGTCCTGCGCGCCCTGCGCGAGCCGGCCCGCGACGATCTGCGGGCGCTGCTCACCGGCTACGGGACGGCGCTCACCCACGTCCCGACCCCCGCCGAGGACGTCGGCTTCGATCCCGAGATCAAGGGCAAGTCGGCGGCCGCGGCGCTCAACCGGTCCTTCGACTACGGGCCCCGGGCGGGCAAGTCGAGCGCCCGCGTGGCCGACGCATTCCGGGGCACGGAGCAGGACGATCTCTCGAAGATGATCGCGGCGACGGGGAAGACGTTCGCCTCCCTGGGCCGCCACGAGACACAGCTTCAGGAGCTGGTCACCAACTGGAGCACGTTCACCGGTGCGCTCGCGTCCGAGTCGACGAACCTCGCCGCGACCTTCCGGGAGCTCGCGCCGACGCTGAAGACGACCGACGAGTCGCTCGCCAACCTCAACTCGACGCTGCCGACGCTGCGCGCGTGGGCTCGGGCGTTCGAGCCGGCAGTAGCCAAGCTGCCGAGCTTCATCCGCGGGGCCGAGCCCTGGCTCGCGCAGGCCGACCCGCTGATCTCCCGGGAGGAGGCCGGCGGCGTGGTCCGGATGCTGCGCCGCTCGATCCCGGGCCTGGCCGGCGCGGGCAAGGCGGGCCTGAAGACGCTCGACGAGATCGGGCTGCTGAGCCGCTGCACCAGCAAGGTCCTGGTCCCGACCGGCAACATCGTCATCAACGATCGCTTCTCCACCGGGGGCCCGAACTACCGCGAGTTCTTCTACTCGACCGTCAATCTCGCCGGCGAGAGTCAGAACTTCGACGGCAACGGCTACGCGATCGCCCTGCAGCCCGAGATCGGGACCGAATTCTCATTGATGATGAATCCTGAACCGGTTCCATATCCAGCCCCGCTCGCCCAGGGTGATGACAGCCGGCTGTGGGCCGCGACTACCAGCGAGCAGGTCGGGATCCAGCCGCAGCTCGGCGGCATGCCGCCGTTCAAGCCGACGGTCCCCTGCCACACAAACGACGTTCCCGATCTCAACTCAGGTCTGGGCAGCGCCGACGATCCGACGCCGACGATCGACGATCCGAGCCGCTTCCCGCACACGCCCATTCTCGACTCCAGCGGCAACCCCGACACGACATCCCCATGACCGAGGGCAACGACAAGCGAGACGAGCGCCATTCGGCCCGCGCCCGCGAGGGCGATAAGAAGGTCGAGGGCTACTGGAAGCGGATCAGCGTCCCCCGCGACAGCGAGGACCGCGAGGCGCGGCGCGAGCGCGTGCTCGCCGCGAGCGCCGGCCGCAAGGCGCGCGCCGAGGCTGCGGCCGCCGCCGGAGGGAGCGGACTGCGGGGCCGCTTCGCACGCCTGGTCCGCATGCACCTCGTCGACGCCGCGGCCGTGCTGGCTGTGGTCGTGATCGCGCTCGCGGTCGGCATGGTGATCATCTCCGAGCAGAAGGCGTCGCTGCCCGCATGGGTGCCGATCTTCGGACAGGACTTCTTCCATCTCGACGCGGAGCTGCAGACCGCGCAGGCCCTCACGCCCGGTCAGGGCCAGGCGGTGATGATCGCCGGCATCGAGGTCGGCCAGATCAGCTCGACCACCCTCGAGGACGGCAAGGCGATCGTCGGTATGGACATCGAGCCCGAGTACGCCCCCGTGATCCGCGCCGACGCCGGCCTGCTGCCGCGCCCGAAGACCAACCTCCAGGACATGGTCGTGCAGATCGACCCGGGAACGCCGACCGCGCCGCCGATCGAGGACAACGCGACGATCCCGCTCTCCAACACGGCCCCGAACGTGAACCCGGACGAGTTCCTCGCCCGGCTCGATCAGGACACGCGCTCCTACCTTCAGCTCCTGCTGCAGGGCGGGGGCGAGGGCCTTGGCGGGCGCGGGAAGCAGCTCTCCAAGGGACTGCGACGGATCGAGCCGTTCTCCCGCTACATCGCGCAGCTCAACGGCTCCCTCGACAAGCGCCGCGACGCGCTCGCCCGGGTCGTGCACGACTTCCGGCTCCTCACCCAGGAGCTCTCCCGGCACGATCGCGAGATCGGCCGCTTCGTCGACTTCTCAGCCGAGGCGCTGGGCGGCTTCGCCGACCAGCAGCAGGCGATCCGCGAGTCGCTGCAGGAGCTCCCCTCGGCGCTGGCCACAACGCGGGGCGCGCTCGGGACCGCGAACCGGCTCAGCACCGAGCTGAAGCCGACCCTCACGCAGCTCATTCCGCAGGCCAAGGCCCTCGGCCCCGGCCTCGACGCGACCGCGGACCTGTTCAAGGACACAACGCCCACCCTGCGCGATCAGCTGCGCCCCTTCGCCGAGCAGGTCAGGCCCGTGGTGCGCCACACGATGCAGCTCTCCGACCCGCTCGAGAAGACCGTGAAGCAGTTCGGTGGCGCCGTGGGCGAGCTCAATTACGGCTTCAACGAGCTCGCTTACAACCCGAGCAAGTCGAAGCCGGGTTTCCTCTTCTACCTCGCGTGGCTGAACCACAACCTGAACTCCGGGTACTCGATGCAGTCGGCAACCGGCCCGTTCCGCCGCGGCATGGTTCTGATGACGTGCAACACGACGAGGCTTGCGAATCGGGCGATCAAGGGCAGCGACAATCTGAAGACCGTCTACCAGGCGACGAACATCCCCGATGTATCGGAGATCTGCTGATGCAGAAGCGGGCACCGACACTCGGCCGAATCGCGATCCTCACGGTCTTCGTCCTCTCCTGCTTCAGCCTGGCGCTGTATCTGTGGATCACGTTCGGAGGCGCGACGCCGATGAACGCCGAGGGGTACTCGGTCGACGTGCCCTTCGACGAGGCCACCCAGCTCGCCGACCAGGCGGACGTGCGGATCTCGGGCGTCAACGTCGGCCACGTAGCCAACATTGAGCTGCCACCGGACGGGAGCCAGGCGATGGCGACCCTGGAGATCGACCCCAAGTTCGCGCCCCTGCCCGAGAACGTGCGCGCGACCCTGCGCGCGAAGACGCTGCTCGGCGAGACCTACATCGAGCTCACCCCGGGCAACGACGACGTCCCGACGCTGCCCGAGGGCGCGACCCTGCCGAAGGGGCAGGTCGCCCGCACGGTCGAGATCGACGAGATCCTCAGCACCTTCGACAAGGAGACCCGCGACGCGTTCCGCACCTGGCTCCAGGACTCGTCGGTCGCGATCGACGGCCGCGGCGAGAGCCTCGGCAACGCCTTCGCGCTGCTTCCCGACACGTTCGAGGGCTTCGAGGCCGTCTTCCGCACGCTGGACACGCAGAAGCACGCGGTCCGGCAGCTCTTCTCCAACGGTGCCGTCACCTTCGACGCGCTCAGCGAGCGCCGGGGACAGCTCCAGAGCCTGATCCGCAACTCGAACGCGCTGATGAAGACCACGGCACAGCGGGATCAGTCGTTGATCGACACCTTCCACGCGTTCCCCGCCTTCCTCGACGAGTCGCGCCTGACGACCGCCCGCCTGCGCGAGTTCGCGCAGAACGCGGACCCACTCATGCAGCAGCTCACGCCGGCCGCCAAGCAGCTCTCGCCGACGCTGATCGCCCTCGGCGATCTGGCGCCGCAGCTCGAGGGCCTGTTCAAGGGCCTGAGGCCGGTGATCCGCAACTCGCGGACCGCCTTCCCCGCGTTCCAGAAGTTCTTCCGCAAGGACTTCCCGCCCCTGTTGCGGTCGCTCGATCCCTTCCTCCGCAACCTCAATCCGCTGATCGACGAGATCCGGCTGTATCGGCACGAGATGACCGCCCTGCTTGGCAATGCTGCGGCAGCAAGCAATGCAGCTAGTCAAACGGGAGACGGAAGCCGGGCCGTGCGCTACTTGAGGACGATGACCACGCTGGCACCCGAGACAGTCGCCACGTACCCCCAGCGACTTCTCAGCAACCGGAACAACCCATATCCCCATCCGGGCGCAACTCAACTCGAGCAGGGCCTGGAAAGCTATTCGACGAGTCAATGCTCCGGCGGTTTCAATGCCGTCTTCCCGGACTGGGATGACCCCGCTTGGAATAAGGCCGCCTTCCTACCTCGAACGCATGGTGATGCAGCAGAGGCAGAAGACCTTCTTGAGCGGCTTCAGAGGTACACGTTTGGTGGGAGCTCCCAGATAACCGGTGTCCCGGCCGCCGACTGCGTGCAGCAACCCAAGTTCAAGCCTCTGGGTCGCAAGGGTCCGAAGACGACCTATCCCCACGTAACCGAGCAACGCCGGCCCTAGAGCGGACTGACCCCAAGTCGTCGCTACACCCCCGGCGACCCGGCAACTGAGCCCCATAGACTGAGACGCCCCGGCCATATATGGCCGGGGCGACCGAGCTCAACGGCTGCGTCGAGCGGGCCCAGCTGTCGATCCTCGAGGAGTGCAGCCGCATGCCCCAGAGGTGGCGGCGGGCAGCTTCGGGAACAGCTCGCCGAGCGCGCAGGCGACGAGCATCGTGGGCCCGCCTGGGCCGCCGGCTATTGACACCGCCGACTTCGGTCCTTGCTGCCGTTATCCCTTATGGGACCGGGTGGAGAAATATGAAGTGCCCCGGTCGGGATCGCCGACCGGGGCACTTCGCATCGTTCCCTGGCAATGTCTGGCTTAGCTGCGGCTCGCGGCCGCGCGGGCTATCGCCGGTGCCTCCGATGCTTGCGGTGCTTCTTGACCCGCTTCGTCTTGCACTTCCGGACGATCGACACGCTCGCCTTCTTCACCGCGGGCGGC
>CAZARJ010000030.1:0-12505 GCA_964487515.1 uncultured Conexibacteraceae bacterium
GGGCCGACGGGGCGCGGTTTCTGCAGCGGGTGCGCGACTTGCTGGAGGAGCCGGTGTTACTGGCTCTGTGACGGTGGATGCGGTGAGCTCGGCGACGGCTGCTGAGGCTGCGATGGAGGGCGGCCGGTCGATCGACGTGCCGCTCGAGGACCTGCCGCCGATCGACGAGCACTGGATCGACGTCGACGCCTCCGCCGAGGAGTCGTGGGAGGCGCTCTTCCCGACCCTTCGCAGCGCCTTCGGCGGTCGCTTCGCCCAGCACTTCGGCGAGCGGGTCGGCGTCACGCAGACCGAAGCGACGGGGGACCTGCACCATCCCGGCGGCGCCCTGCCCGGCTTCACGGTCACCCGCGCCATCGAGCCCGTGCTGCTGGCCCTCGTCGGCGAGCACAACTACGCGAAGTACGCGATCGTGCTCAAGATCGACCTGCTGCCGCGCCAGCGGTCCCGGGTGCGGATCGAGACGCGGGCCAGCTTCGAGGGCGCACGCGGGGCGCTCTACAAGGCCGGCGTGATCGGCACGCGCGGACACGTGATCGTCGTGCGCCGGATGCTGCGGGCGATCAAGCGCCGGGCCGAGCAGGCCGCGGCGGCAGCGGCGAAGGCCGACTGAGCGCGGCCACGCGTAACCCTCCGCCCCCGGGACCGCGGCCGGGTGGCACACTTGACGGCATCGAGGCGCGTACGAACACCGAGATCTGGCGCGCGTGGATGGGGCGGATCCCCTACGCGCAAGGACTCGAGCTACAGCAGGAGCTCGCCGAGCGGCGCCGGCTGGGCGAGATCCCCGACGTGCTGCTGCTGCTCGAGCATCCCGCCGTCTTCACCAAGGGCCGCCGCAGCGACGCGCGCGAGCTCGGGATGAGCGAGGAGTGGTATCGGTCCCGCGGCGTCGAGGTGGTCGAGACCGACCGCGGCGGGCGCGTCACCTACCACGGCCCGGGCCAGATCGTCGCCTACCCGATCGTCGACCTGGCGGCGCTGGGTCCGGACGGCAGGCCGGACGTGCACGCCTACGTCCGCCTGCTCGAGGCGGCGATGATCGCGGCGCTCGCGGGCGTCGGCGTGCCGGCCCAGGTATTCGACGGGCTGACCGGCGTCTGGACGGCCGGCTCCCCGCCGGTCCCCGTGGGTGCGATCGGCCCCCAGGGCACGGCGGTCGCGGCGCGCTCGCCGGAGCTCGCGGCGGCGGACGGCGCGGCGGGCAAGGTCGGCTCGATCGGCATCCACGTCCGCCACGGGATCGCCACCCACGGCGTCGCGATCAACGTCAACAACTCCCTGGAGCCGTTCGAGTGGATCGTCCCCTGCGGGATGGACGACGTCCGGATGACCTCCGTCGCGCGGGAGCTCGGCGCCGAGCAGGACTTCGAGGCCTTCACGACGTCTCTGGGCGACGAGCTCGCCGTCGCCCTCGGCCGCCGCCCGCGCGAGGTCGACCCCGCGCGGCTGCTCAGCCCGGCTCCCGCCTGAGCACCGTACACCGGACGCGGCCGACCTGATCGCGCCCGAATCTGGGCCTCAGCCGGCCTCGCCGTAGCTGCGCGCCATCATTCTGCGCCGCAGGGCGCGGGCGAGAGCCGTCGACAGAGCCGGGATCAGGACGGCGGCGATCACGACCCCACCCTTCACCGGCGTCTGCCAGTAGTCGGAAACCTGCATCCAGTTCATCACGTTGGACAGAAAGCCGATCGCCAGCGCCGCGACCACCGTTCCGAAGACCGTCGCGCGGCCGCCGTCCAACATCGTCCCCCCGAGCACCACGACCGCCAGCGAGTCGAGGGTGAAGGTGGCGCCGCCCAAGGGGTCGCCACCGAGGGTTCGGGCCGTGACGAAGATCCCGGCCAGAGCCGCGAACCCCGCGCTCGCGCAGTAGGCGATGAGCAGGGCGCGGGTGATGGGCACGCCGCAGAGGCGCGCCACTCGGCGGTCGCTGCCGATCGCCAGGATGTGCAGACCCGTCCGGCTGTGGCGCAGGAAGAGGCTCGTGCCGAGGGCGATCAGCAGGACGATCGGGAGGGCCAGCGGCACGACGCCGCTTGCGCCGCCGAAGAATCCCGCGAGATCCCCGAAACCCTCAGGGACGGAGCCGCCGGGCGTCTCGAGGATGAACAGGCAGAGCCCCTGCACCACGAACAGCGTCGCCAGCGTGGTCAAGAACCCGTCGATCCCCCACGCCACCGCGGCGCCGTTCACGAGCCCGACCAGAAGGGCGGCCGCGATCCCGATCACCAAGGCCGGCAGCAAGCCCATGCCGCCGGCAAGCGAGGCGACGATGACCGTGACCAGGCTGACCACCGACCCGACCGACAGGTCCAAGCCCCTCGAGGCGACGACGATCATCTGCCCCAGCGCCACGATCAGCAACGGGGTCGTCTGGATCAGCACGTTGGAAAGGTTCAGGCCCGACAGAAAGCGGCTGCTCTGAGTCGCGCCGATGACCAACAAGACGGCGAGCAGAAGAACCGCCGGGGCCGCGGCGGGAGCGACCGGAAGGCGGCGATGGATCTCCCGCGCCCACCTCACCCTGCCACCGCCATCCCGAGCAGCTGCTCTTCCGTCGCGTCGGGCGGCGCCTCGCCGGCGATTCGCCCGCCGGCGAGCACCAGAACCCGATCACACAAGCCGAGCAACTCCGAGAGCTCCGGGCTGGTGATCAGCGCTCCGGCGCCGTCCTCACGGCAGAGGCGAGCGATCAGCGCGTAGATCTCCTCCTTCGATCCGACATCCACGCCGCGGGTCGGCTGGTTGAGGAGCAAGAGCCGGCAGCGGGCCGCGACGAGACGGGCCAGCAGCGCTTTTTGCTGGTTGCCGCCGGAGAGATCGGAGACCGGCGCAAACAGGTCGCCGACCACCCCCGCGGCCTCGGCAGCCGCGGTGGAGACGCTCTTCTGCAGGGCCCGTGAGATGAACCCGAGCCGCGACAGCGAGCGCTCGATCGGAAAGGTGACGTTGACGATGCTCGACTGCTCGAGCAACAGGCCCTCTTCCTTGCGATCCCGGGGGACATAGCCGACCCCCGCCCCGAGCATCTTCGCGAGGCTACGCCACCCGCCCTCGGTGCCGAACAGCTCAAGGGAGCCACGCACCGGTCGCCGATCGCCGGACAGGCAGCCGAGCAGCTCGTCTTGCCCGCTTCCCTCAAGGCCGTAGATGCCGACGATCTCCCCCTCCATCACCTCGAGGCTGACCCCATGCAGCTTCGGCGGATCGACGAGGTCGCCAACCCGAAGGCATGGCTCCCGCTTCGCCGGCACGACCTTGGGGGGGAACATCCCGCCGACATCCCTCCCGACCATCAGCGAGACAACCTCGTCCACGGTGATCGAGTCGGCCTCGCGAGTCGCGACGTGACGACCGTCCTTGAGGACGGTTATCTCATCGGCGAGCTCCATCACCTCGGTCAACCGATGGCTGACGTAGACGATTCCGCAGCCCTCCGCGACCAGGGTGCGCAAGGTCTCGAAAAGCGCCTCCGCCGGCTCGGCGGACAGGGCGGCCGTCGGCTCGTCGAGCAGCAGCACGTTCACGTCGTGAACGAGCCCGCGCGCGATCTCCACGAGTTGCTTGCCGGCCGTGCTCAGCCCGCCGACGCGCGCTTCGGGATCCAGATCGGCCGACAGCCTGCCAAGCGCAGCCACAGCTCGCGCGCGCATCTCTTGCCGATCGAGGCGCTCTCCCCGCCGCAGCTCATGGCCGACGAAGACGTTCTCCGTCACCGTCAGATCGTCGAACAGCGCGAAGTCCTGGTGAACGACGTGGATCGCGTGGCCGGCGGCGTGACGGGTGTCCAGATGCAAGGCCTCACCGTTCAGCCGGATGCTTCCTGCATCCGGCTGAACGATGCCACTCATGACCTTGATCAGCGTCGACTTGCCCGCGCCGTTCTCACCGACCAGTGCGTGGACCCGTCCCGGCTGCACCGTGAGCGACACGTCATCGAGCGCTCGGCTCGACCCGTAGCTCTTGGTGATGCCCTCCAGCTCCAGCACGGACATGGCGCGGCCTCCTCGATCCGCTACTTGCCCGGGAAGATCTCCTTGATCTCGGCCTGGGTCAAGTAGCCCTGGTCGATCCAGAAGTCGTCGGAGACGTCCGGGAGGATCGACTCATCGAGCGTCTCGTTGGTGATCGGATCGATGCGGATCAGGTAGTCCTTCGAGATCTCCTTCCCCTGCAGGGCAAGGATCGCCAGCTTCAGCGCCTCAGCGCCCTCCCAGGGTGGATCGGCCGGGCCGACGCTTTCGAGCCCTTCCTTCTTCCACAGCTTCAGGAAGCCGTTGAGAGTCTCGCCCGTCATCGGCACGAGCTTCTTGCCCGCCTCCTGGAATGCCTCGATCGCGCCGCGGGTCATGTCACCGCCCGACGACCACACCCCGTCGATCGAGCCGTTCGCCGCGAGCAGGTTCTCGGTGATCTTCTTGCCCTTCGCGAAGGCCCAGTCGCCGTACTCCTCGCCGATGATGTTGAGGCCGCACTTGTCCATCGCCTCGCTCGCGCCGTTGTAGACGTCCGTCTCGACCGTGATCCCGGCGATTCCGCGCAGCGCGATCACGTCTCCGTCCCCGTCCAGCGCATCGCAGAGGAACTCGCCGCCGACCTTGCCGAAGAAGTAGTTGTCCGTGACCACTTCGGACGTGTATTGATCGGTGTCCACCTTCCCGGACCAGACCGTGACCGGAATGCCCGAGGCCGCTGCGCGCTCGATCACCGGAGCCAGCGGTTTCGGCGCAACCGGACTGACGACCAGCGCGTCGACGCCCTGGGTCAGCAGATCCTCGATGTCGGAGATCTGCTTCTTGGCATCGCCACCGGCGTCGGTGACCCGCAGGTCGACGCCCCACTTCTCCGCGTTTATCTCGGCCGTCTTGCGTGCCTGCACGCGCCAGCTGTTCTCCAGCGAGACGTCCGCGAACCCGATCGTGAACCGATCGGAGTCGGACTTGAACTGCGAGGTGTCGACCGTCTCCGACCCCTCTGCCGGAGTCAT
Source organism: uncultured Conexibacteraceae bacterium (assembly GCA_964487515.1). Classification (GTDB taxonomy): domain Bacteria; phylum Actinomycetota; class Thermoleophilia; order Solirubrobacterales; family 70-9; genus RHKX01. The sequence goes on from CAZARJ010000030.1 coordinate 4,991, forward strand.
CCACTTGAACGGCTCCAGATCGGTCGCCGTCGCGTCGCCTCCGGCGTCATCGGACGCGGTCGAGTCCGACCCGCAGGCCGCCAGGGCCAGCGCGGCCCAGAGCATCAACCCGACGCACAACACCCGCCACAAAGACCGGCCGCTCGCTCCGGGATCCTCCCCATGGATTCTCATCACTCTCTCCTCTTGTTGTTGTTTCATGCGCTCATCCGAGTTCGGAAGAGCGCCGCTGCGCCGAGCAAGATGCACCCCTGTACCACGTCGTTCCCAGCCGCTCCGGCGCCCACGCCGGTGAGCAGCGCGCTGAGCACCGTCAGCAGACACGCGCCGGCGATCGCCCCCGTGAAGCGACCTCGTCCCCCCTCGAACGTCGCCCCGCCGATCACCGCTCCCGCGAGTGACCCGAGAAGCAGGTCCTGGCCCGCGCCGAGCGTTCCGATCCCCACGAACCCCGCCAGCAGCAACCCTCCGATCGCGGCGCATAATCCGCTGAAGACGTACGAGCCTAGATCGATCCACTTGACGCGAACCCCGGCGAGTCGCGCGGCGACGTTGCTCTGGCCGCGGGCGTAGAGCTGTGTCCCCAACCAGCTCGTCCGCACGGCGAGCGCGAGCGCCAGCGCGATCACGATCCAGATCCACGCCGCAAGCGGGATCCCGAGCAGTTCGTCGCTGGACAGGGCGCGGATCGCTCCGGGAACCTGCCCGGTGGGTGCGCCGCCCGTGTAGATGACGGTCGCGCCGGTGAGGATGAAGCCCATCCCCAGCGTCGCGACGAGCGGCGGCACGCGCGCGTATGCCACCAGCGCGCCGTTGATCGCGCCGATCCCGGCGCCGATCCCGGCGCAGATCAGAACCACCGGCGCACCCGCAGTGTCGGCGGCGAAGCTCCCCGCAGCGACGACGTTGACGATCGCGACGATTCCACCCACCGACAGATCGAACCCACCGCCGATGATCAGCATCGTCTGCCCGATCGCCAGCATGCCGAGCGGAGCGGCCTGGCGAAGCAGAACCGGCGCCTGGTCGATGCTGACGACGCCCGGTGAGAGCACGGCACCGACCACGATCACCAGGGCGAGCGCCAGCCACGCTGCCGCGTACCTGAGCTCCGGGAGGCGGTTGGCCAAGGTCAGGGATGCGATCCGCGGCGCGATTGCGCTCATGCCTACCCCACGAGCTCCCGCGCTTGCGCCTCGATGCCGAGTCCGTCGAGCCCGTAGTGCTCGTAGAGGCGCAGCGGTGGGCCGATGAGCGAATACTCGTCCGCGGGCATCCCGAGCCGGCGCATCGCAATTCCCCCCAGGCCGGCCTCGGCGATCGCCTCGGCGCATGCGCTCGCCACTCCGCCGACGACGTTGTGCTCCTCGGCCACCAGCAACCGGCCGGTTCGCCCGGCGCTCGCAAGGATCGGCTCAGCGTCGAACGGCCGCACGGTGTGTGCGTCGAGCACCGTCGCCTCGATGCCGTCGCCGGCCAGCGCCTCGGCCGCCTCGAGAGCCGGGGCCACGGTGGTGCCGTTGGCGACGATCGTCACGTCGTCGCCGTCTCGCAGGACGGCGACCTTGCCGACCTCGAACTCGCGTCCCGTGCGGTCGTAGACGTCCGGCTCGCGGCCGCGGCCGAGCCGGAAGTAGATCGGGCCCTCGTGGTCGATCGTCTCGTCGAGGGCGATCCGGGTTGCGGTCGCGTCGCACGGACAGACCACCGTCATCCGTGCCATCGAGCGCAGCAGGCCAAGGTCCTCGGTGGCGTGATGAGAGGTTCCGTAGAACCCGAGGGAGATTCCCGCGTGGTGAGCGAGGACGCGGACCGGGAGGTTCGGATAGGCGAGGTCGGTTCGCAGCTGTTCGGCACAGAGCAGGCCCGCGAAGCTCGCGAACGTGGCGACGTAGGGGATATAGCCGAAGGTCGCCATCCCGGCGGCCATCGTCACCATGTGCTGCTCGGCGATCCCGGCGTTGAAGAAACGGCTCGGGTGACGGCGCTCGAAGTCGACCGTGCGGTTCGAGTACTTGAGGTCCGCGGTGAGGACGACGATCCGCTCGTCGTCCTCGCCAAGGTCCGCAAGCACCTCGCCGGCGATGGCCGAGCGAGCGAGGCGCTCGGAGGTGGCCATGTTCCAGCTGCGCTCGTCGCTGGGGACCGGCGCTCGGAAGGGCCGGCTACTCATCCGCGAGCTCCGCCAAGGTGGCCTCGGCGTCCGGCGGCGCGAGGTAACCCAGATGCCAGGTCCGCGCCAACTCCATGTAATTGACACCCTTGCCCTTGGTCGTGTGCGCGACGATGCAGGTTGGCTGCAGGCTGTCGGTCGCCGGGACCGAGCTGAACGTCTCGTGCAACGCCCTCTCGTCGTGACCGTCGACCTCGATCACGTTCCAGCCGAAGGCCGAGAAGCGCGCCTCGATCGGATTCACCGCCATCACCTCATCGGTGAGCCCATCGAGCCCCATCTGGTTGCGATCGACGATCGCGACCAGTCCCCCGAGCCGGTAGTGCGCCGCGTACTGGGCCGCCTCCCAGATCTGGCCCTCGTTGAGCTCTTGATCTCCGAGCAGCACCCAGACCCGGCTGTCGTAGCCGCGCAGCCTCGCCGCCTGAGCCATGCCCGCTCCGATGGAGAGGCCGTGCCCGAGTGAGCCGGAGGAGAAGTCGATTCCACCGACCAGGCGCATGTCGGGGTGATCGCCGAGCGGATTGCCGAGGCGGGTGTAGGTATCGAGGACGTCGGCCTCGATGTAGCCGCGCTCGGCGAGCAGCGGGTAGACCCCGACCGCACAGTGTCCCTTCGAGAGGATGAGCCGATCGCGCTGCGGCCAATCCGGGTCGTCGGCGAGCCGGAGAACGCCGCTGTAGAGCGTGGCCAAGATCTCAGCAGCCGAGAAGACGCTCGAGTAGTGACCGGTCTTGGCAATCTCGATCAGCCGGATCGTCTCCCGGCGGACGAGGGCCGCGCGGCGACGGATCTCAGCTTCGATACCGCCCTTCGGCGGCCGGTCGATCCCCGGCTCGGGCGCCATCATCCAGCCGCTTTCGTGGACCCGGCGGTCGCTGTCAGCGGGGCAACGTAGCCGAGCGACCGAGAAGCTTCCTCGCCGCCTTCGATGACGAGCCGGCGGATGCGCTCCTCCTCGCTTCCCATGATCGACTCGCGAAGCCCGCTCACCGAAAGCGATCCGCAGAGCTGCCCCTTGCGATCGAACACCGGGGTCCCCAACGCGGCGATCCCGGGCGTCACATCCTCGTCGCTCACCGAGATCCCCTCGCGGCGCACCGACTCAAGCGCCGGAATGAGCGTCTCGGCGGTCGTCGGCGTACTCGGCGTGAACCCTTCAAGCGAGTCGCGCGCCAGGTACTCGTGCCAGAACGAACGGGGCTCGTAGGCCAGCAGCACACGCGGGCCGGCCCCGGCATGCAGCGGCAATGAGCCCCCGAGGCTGAGGGCCAGCGTAGTGACCCGCCGGCCGTCGAGCCGCTCGACGCAGACCGCGTCGGTTCCCCTTCGCACGCAGAGGAAGATGGTGTTCCCGGTCTCGTCGTGCATCCGCTCCATCACCGGCGCCGCCGCGATGCGCAGGTCGAGCCGCTCTTGAACCGCGCCGCCGAGGCGCAGAAGCCTGATTCCGAGCTTGTAGGTGCCGTGCAGGGCGCCGGCTTCGACCAGGCTCAGCTGCTGGAGGCTGGACAGCAGCCGGTAGACGGAGCTCCGCGGCTCGTCGATGCGCTCGGCGAGATCGGCCGCGGACAGCTCGCGCTCGGCAGCCAAGACCTCGAAGACCGCGTCCATCTTGGCGAGAACCTGAACTGGGTTATCTGGCTTGGACAGCGTCTTCTCCCTGCGTTGCTTCGACTCGTGGCGGTCGCAATGTCCGCTGCTCAGTTCAGACGCTAGCACAGAGTGGACAGCCTGTCCACTGTGCGGTATAGTGGTTCCGTGACTGCTGGTTCCGCGCCTTCCGCGCCCATCGTCGCCCCCGCCCATCGGGCCCGCCCGGGGGCCCGCTCGTGAGCGTCACCCCTGAGCTCGCCGGGCGGACGCCCGGGAAAGGGGCGGCCGCCGCGGGCCCCTTCAGCGCCGGATGCGCGTGGGTCGGCGGGCGGCTGGTCCCGATCGCGGATGCAGCGGTTCCGATCCTCGACGCCGGCTTCGTCCGCTCCGACCTGACGCACGACGTCGTCGCCGTCTGGGAGGGCCAGCTCTTCCGCCTCGACGTCCACTTGGAGCGCTTTCGCCAGGGCATGGCGAAGCTGCACCTGGACTGCGGGTTGAGCATCGAGGAGATCCGCACGATCCTGCTCGAGGTGATCAAGCGCTCGGGCCTGCGCGACGCCTACGTTCAGATGATCGCGACGCGCGGCGTCCCTCCGGCCGGCGAGCGCGATCCACGAAGGTTCGAAAACCGCTTCTACGCGCTCGCGATTCCCTACATGTGGATCGTCAAGCCGGAAGCGCAGACGGCGGGCGTCGACCTCGTCGTCGCACACGACACGCGAAGGATCCCTCCCGAGTCGCTTGACCCCACCGTCAAGAACTTCCACTGGGGCGATCTCGTGCGCGGCCTGTTCGAGGCCTACGACCGCGATGCCACCCAGGTCGTGCTGCCCGACGCGGATGGCAACGTGACCGAGGGGCCGGGCACGAACTTGTTCGCCGTCCTCGGCGGAGCCCTTCATACGCCGGCCCGCGGCGTGCTCGAGGGGATCACCCGCCGGACGGTCCTCGAGCTGGCGGCCGAGGACGGAATCGAGACGCAGGTCACCGATCTCCCGGCACGCTCGCTCGCTGCGGCCGAGGAGATCTTCCTGACCAGCACCGCCGGCGGCGTCATGCCCGTCGCGACGCTCGACGGAGCGCAGGTCGGCACCGGCTGTCCCGGACCGATCACGCGGCGGCTGCGTGATCGCTACTGGGAGATCCACGGGGACCCCCGCTATTCGACGCCGGTCAGCTATGACGACTGAGCGGTCCGTGTCCACTCGCCGAGGAAACCTCGATGGCTGACCCGATCCGGATCTTCGCCCTGCACTGCGGTGGTGACGTATGCGACCGGGCGGCCTTCGATCCCTTCGACGCCGCGGTCGGGACCAAGGTCTACAACCCGTACTTCATATACGTCATCACGCACCCGAAGGGCAACGTGCTGTTCGACAGCGGCGCCCATCCGGATCTCCGCGTGGATCCGGTCGCCCGGCTCGGCCCGGCGGGAGCCGACTTCGAAGTGAAGCTGTCCGCCGACGATCACCTCGAGGCCTGTTTGGCCCGCATCGACATGACGCCCAAGGACATCGATTACGTAGTCCAGTCACATCTGCACTTCGACCACGCCGGCGGCTTGCCGTGGCTCACTCACGCTCCGGTGTTCGTGCAGCGCGAGGAGCTCGAGTTCGCGTCCGACCCGCCGCCCTACCAAGAGAGCGTCTACGTCGCTGCCGACTTCGAAGGCGACCACGACTGGCAGCAGCTCGACGGCGACCACGACTTGTTCGGCGACGGGCGGCTGATGATCCTCAGCACTCCGGGACACACTCGCGGACATCAGTCGCTACTCGTCAAGCTCGCCGGGCAGACCGTCATCTTGCTCGCCGACGCGACCTACTTGCTGGAGAAGATGCGCGCCCGCGCGCTTCCGGCCGTGATCTGGAGCCCGGACGCGATCATCGCTACCTGGGAGCGGATCGAGGAGCTGGAGCGCGAGCACGACGCAAGGCTCCTCCCCACACACGAGCTAGATTTCCGAGACAGCGTCCGTATCGCCCCCGGCGGCTGGTACGAATGAGCGGCTCAGCGGCGAGCCGACGCCCCGATCGTCTCACGCCGCGCTTCCCGCTCCGCGCGCACCGAGAGCTGGAGGAGCGCGCCCGGCGCGCTTTCCCCGACGGCATCTACGGGCACGTGAACGCCCGCGATCTGCCGCCCGGATATCCGCAGTATTTCGCTCGCGGCGACGGGGCATGGCTCTGGGACGTCGACGGCAACCCGTACCTCGACCTGATGTGCTCGTGGGGGCCGATCCTGCTCGGGCACCACGAGCCGCATGTCGCGGCGGCGGCCCGAGCGCAAGCCGAGCGCGGCGACTGCCTGAATGGGCCGGGTCCCGAGTTCGTCGAGCTCGCCGAAAGATTCACGAGCATGATCCCGTACGCGAGCTGGACCGTGTTCTGCAAGAACGGCACCGACGCCACTACGTTGGCGGTACGAATCGCGCGTGCGGCGTCCGGTCGGGAGCGGGTGCTGGCTGCGCGGGGCGCCTACCACGGCGTGGCTCCTTGGTGCGTGCCCGGAGGTGTTGGCACGACTGTCGGGGAGCGGGAAACGATCGAGGGCTTCGACTTCAACGATCTCGAGTCGGTGGAGCGGGCGGTCACCGGCCTCGAGAGCGACATCGCCGCGATCGTGGTCTGTCCGATTCGTCACGACCTCCGTCACGACCTGCAGCTTCCCGATTCGGGCTTCGCACGCGGGCTGCGCGAGCTCTGCGACCAGATCGGCGCGGCGCTGATCCTCGACGAGGTGCGCTGCGGCCTCCGCCTCGGAGCATCCGGGAGCTGGGATCACCTCGGGGTGGAGCCCGATCTGAGCGCCTGGAGCAAGGCCATCGCGAACGGCTATCCCCTGGCTTGCGTTCTCGGCTCCGATGCCTTCCGCGATGCCGCTGCCCGCACCTATACGACCGGATCCTTCTGGTTCGCCGGCGTCCCGGTGGCCGCCGCGCTCGCGACGCTGGAGGTCGTGGCCGACACGGATGCGCTCGCGATCATGCAGCGCTCCGGGGAACGCCTCAAGGACGGGCTCGCCGCCATGGCCGAGCGAGAGGGCCTGTCGGTGATGCTCTCCGGGCCGCCCCAGATGCCGTTCATGACCTTTGACGAGGACACACCGGAGATGGCCCTTTCGATGCACTGGGCGAGCGAGTGCGTGCGCCGGGGGCTCTACCTACACCCGACCCACAACTGGTTCTTGAGCGCGGCTCACGGAGATGCGGAGATCGACCAGGCCATTGCCGTCGCCGCGGAAGCGTTCGCTGCGACCGCACAGGCGCGCGCAGCCGGGACGATCAAGGACTAGTGGGGGCCGCGTTGTGCGCCTCCCTTGCCGGACCTGAGGGTCGCCCTCGTCAGCCTTCGAGGTACTCGGCATCGGCGACGGCCCTGAGCGACGAGCTCGCCGCCGCCCTCGGCCGGCGCCCGCTGGCGGTCGATCCCGCGCAACTGCTCAGCCCGGCTCCCGCCTGAGCACCGTCCCGACCCGGTCGATCGCGCGGTCGAACGAGAGGACCGCGCCGACGCCCGTCGCCTCCGCCTCGGCGACGAGATAGGCGTCGGCGAAGTCGAGCCGATCCAGCTCGTAGACCTCGAGCGCCCGGAGAAGGATCGCCGGCGACGTCGTGGCCACGTTGGCCATGCCGATCAGCGCGCGCATGGCGCGGGCGATCGTCTCCCGGCTCGCCTCGTAGAACGACTCGAGCACGTAGACGCACTCGGCCACGACGAGATCCGCGAGCAGGAGCTGCTCCC
>CAZARJ010000031.1:0-12429 GCA_964487515.1 uncultured Conexibacteraceae bacterium
CGTCGCCCTCGACGGGGCGCTGCTCGGCAAGCCGGCGTCCGCCGAGCGGGCCCGCGCTGCGATCGCGGCGCTCGCCGGGCGCACGCACGAGGTGCTCGGGGGGGTCGTGCTGCTCGGGCCCGGCGGCGCCGAGCGGGCCGAGCTCGTCCGCACGGCCGTCACCTTCCGCGCGCTGAGCGCGGCCGAGATCGACGCCTACGTGGCCAGCGGCGAGTGGCGGGACCGGGCCGGCGGCTACGCCGTGCAGGGGCTGGGCTCGAGCCTGGTGGCGGCGGTCGAGGGCGATCTCTCGAACGTGATCGGGCTTCCGGTGCCGCGGGTGGCGGCGATGCTCGCGGGCCTGCAAGACCGCATCCAGAAGCCTCCATCCGGTCCTCCGGAGGCCTGAATATTGGCTGCAAGGCGGGCGGTTCGCTAGACTCGGCGCACTCCGAGCGACGCCGCAAGGGGGCTCCCGGCCGATGTCGGGTGCGTGGGAGTCACGCGCGATTCGCGGGCGACTTCCCGGGTTCACCGAGCCGACGGCGAGCCCGGCGCGGCCGGCGCGCGGAAGACCGCGATCCCCGCCCCCTCCAAATGCATCCGAACCAGCTTCTCACCGCTTTCCGATCTCCCCGATGGGCATCCTCAGCTACCTGACCGGATTCGGCGGCCGCGACATGGCCGTCGACCTCGGCACCGCCAACACGCTCGTCTACGTGCGCGGGCGCGGCATCGTGCTCTCGGAGCCGAGCGTGGTCGCCGTCGACTCGCGCAACGGCGACGTGCACGCGGTCGGCATGGAGGCGAAGCGGATGCTCGGCCGGACCCCGGGCACGATCCAGGCGATCCGGCCGCTCAAGGACGGCGTGATCGCCGACTTCGACGTCACCGAGGAGATGCTGCGGCACTTCATCCAGAAGGTGCACCAGAACCGCTTCGCGCACCCGCGCGTGGTCGTCTGCGTCCCCTCCGGCGTAACCGGGGTGGAGAAGCGCGCCGTCGAGGAGGCCTGCCTCGCGGCCGGCGCGCGTCAGGCGTACCTGATCGAGGAGCCGATGGCGGCGGCGATCGGCGCCGGGCTGCCGGTCGGCGAGCCGACCGGGTCGATGGTCGTCGACATCGGCGGCGGCACCAGCGAGGTCGCGGTGATCTCGCTCGGCGGGATCGTCGTCTCGCAGTCGATCCGCGTCGGCGGCGACGAGATGGATGACGCGATCGTCAACCACTGCAAGACGCACCACAAGCTGATGATCGGCCAGCAGACGGCCGAGGAGGTGAAGCTCGAGGCGGGCTCGGCGACCGACCTGCACGAGGAGGTCAAGACCGAGATCCGCGGGCGCGACATCGTCTCCGGGCTGCCGAAGACCGTGATGCTGAGCTCCGAGGAGGTGCGCGGCGCGCTCGCCGACCCGGTGAACGCGATCGTGGACGCGGTCAAGGAGACCCTCGACCGGACGCCGCCGGAGCTCGCCGGCGACATCATGGACCGGGGCATCACCCTGGCCGGCGGCGGCTCGCTCTTGCAGGGCTTCGACGAGCGGCTGCGCAACGAGTGCCAGATGCCGGCGCAGCTCGCCGACTCGCCGCTGACCTGCGTCGCCGTCGGCTCGGGCCGCTCGCTGGAGGAGTTCGAGACGATCCACCGGGCCAACGCCAACGCCAACTCGCGCCGCAGGCGACGCTGATCGGGGGCGGCCGTGTACCGCAAGCAGGTACGGAGGCGCCGCGCGGTCCTGGTCACCCTGGTGGTCGCCTGCCTGGTGCTGATCAGCATCTCGATCAGCGAGGCCGAGAGCGGCCCGCTGCACTCGATCCAGCGCGGCGTCGCGACCGTGCTCTCGCCGGTCCAGGAGGGGGCCGACCGGGCGCTGAAGCCGGCTCGCGACCTGATCGGCTGGTTCGACGAGACGTGGGAGGCGCGGGGCGAGAACGAGCGCCTGCGCGGCGAGGTCGCGGACCTGCGCGAGGAGCTGCTCGCGACCCGCGCGGCGGCCGAGCGGGCGGGCTACGAGGAGCGGGTCGACAAGCTCGTCGCGAAGGGCGACCTCGGGGGCTACGAGCCCGTCGACGCGGGCGTGGTCGCGCGCTCGTTCAGCCTCTGGTACGGGAGGCTGACGATCGACGAGGGCACCTCCTCGGGCGTCAGGCGCAACGATCCCGTGGTCAACGCCGACGGGCTGATCGGGCGCGTCTCCGACGTCTCCGGCGGGCGCGCGCAGGTGACCCTGATCACGGGCAAGAACGCGGTCACGGCCCGGGTGGCCGGGAGCGGCCCCGAGGGCCTGATCGAGCCGGTCGTCGGGGCGCCCGGGAAGCTCAGCTTCGGCCTGATCCAGGGCAAGAAGCCGGTCAAGGACGGCGACGAGCTGGTCACCGCCGGCTTCAACAGCGAGGGGCTCGAGTCCCTGTATCCGGCCGGGATCCCGATCGGGGTCGTCAACGAGCGCCTGCCGGATGAGGCCGAGCAGCGGCGCGAGGTCAGCGTGAGGCCGTTCGCCAACCTCTCCGACCTGGAGCGGGTCACGGTGCTGACGGGGGGCGGCGAGGCGTGATCTTCACCCCGCGCATCGTCGCCCGGGTCGCCGTGCTGCTCCTGGTGGCGGCGCTCGTGCAGCTCGTCTTCCTCTCCAAGATCCCGGTCTTCGGCTCGGTCGCGAACGTGCTCCCGGTGGTCGTCGTCGCCCTCGGGCTCCTCGGCGGCGCGGTGACGGGCGCCGTGTCCGGCTTCGCCCTCGGGCTGCTCGTCGACACGATGCTCGGCGGCACCCTCGGCCTCACGTCGCTGGTCCTGATGGCGATCGGCTACCTGGCCGGGCGCTGGCGCGAGGGCTACGACATCGTCAGCTCCCTGGTGCCGCCCCTGCTCAGCGGCCTGCTCAGCGGCCTCTTCGCATTCGGGTTCGGCGCCCTCAACCTGACCCTCGGCGTCGACGCGACGATCAGCATCCTCGCCCTGCGCGAGGTCGTGATCCAGGGGCTGCTCGGGATCCTGCTGGCGATCCCCTGCTTCCCGCTGATCCGGCGCCTGCTCCGGCCGGCGCTGATCGAGGACGCCGGGCGCCGGTCGCGCGCCCGGCTCGGCCGCGCGGCGCCCGGGCTCGGGACGGGACGGCGAGGTGGCGGGATCGGGCTGCGCCGGACGGTGCGCGGATGACCGGCGCTGAGCTGATCGACGCGCGGGTGACCGCTTCGGGGGCGGGCCGATGATGTTCCGCGAGTCCGAGGACCGCGCCCCCACGCACTCGCAGTTCGCGCTCCGGGTGGCGGTGATCGGGGGCATCGCCCTGGTCGCCTTCGCGGCGATCTTCTTCCGCCTCTGGTTCCTTGAGGTGCTCTCCGGCGAGGCCTACCTGAAGGAGGCGAACACCAACCGGATCCGGTCGATCACGATCCCCGCCCCGCGGGGCGAGATCGAGGACCGCAAGGGCCGCGTGCTGGTCGACAACAAGACGGCCCTGGCGCTGCAGGTGCGGCCGCAGGAGCTCTTCCGGGACAAGCACGAGCGCAACCGCGAGCTGCGCAAGCTCGCCGGCGTCTCGGGGATGAAGGTGAAGAAGATCAGGCGCGAGATCCGCGAGCAGTCGAAGCTCATGCCCTACAGCCCGGTGACGCTGAAGCAGGACGTCGACCAGGACCTCGTTTACGCGCTGCGCGAGCGCCAGGATCAGTTCCCCGGGGTGACCGCGGAGCAGGTCTACGTCCGCGACTACCCGGACGGCACGCTCGGCGCGCACCTGTTCGGCTACGTGAGCGAGATCGGCCCCGACCAGCTCGACGAGCCCGCCTATGAGGGCCTCGAGCCGGGGGACCGGATCGGGGCGGCCGGGCTGGAGGCGCAGTACGACAACGTGCTCCGCGGGCGCAACGGCGCGATCCGGGTGCAGGTCGACGCCTTCGGCCAGCCGCGCGGCAAGCAGCTCTCGCGGGTCGAGCCCGAGCCCGGCAACAGCCTGCGGTTGACCCTGGACAAGAAGGTCCAGGCGGCCGGCGAGGGGGCGATCCAAAGCTGGGGCGGGGGCAAGCCGGGCGCCTTCGTGGCCATGAACGCGCGCAACGGCGCGATCCTCGGCATGGGCTCGTACCCGACCTACGACCCGAAGGTCTACACGCCCCCGGTCTCCTGGAAGGAGCTGAAGGGGCTGCAGAAGGACGAGGCGGCACCCCTCACCGACCGCGCCATCCAGTCGGCCTACCCGACCGGCTCGACCTTCAAGCTGATCACCGCCACGGCCGCCCTCGAGGAGGGGCTGCGGACGCCGGCGACCACCTACAGCGACACGGGCACGTTCGAGTACGGGGACCGGACCTGGACCAACGCCGGCGGTGAGTCGTACGGGACGATCAACATCGTCCAGGCCCTGCGCTACTCCTCCGACCTCTTCTTCTACTCGATCGGGATCGACGCCGAGCAGGTCTACGACGACTCCGGCAAGGAGCTGATCCAGAGCTGGGCCAAGAAGCTGGGCTTCGGCGGGCTGACCGGGATCGATTTGCCGGGCGAGGGCGCCGGTCTGCTGCCGACCCCGGAGTGGCGCGACGAGCTGTTCAAGCAGGCGCAGGACCCCGACTCCTGCGCGGGCCGCGTGGCCGACTTCGTCAACTGCGGAGAGACCGACCGCGGCTGGTCGGTCGGCGACAACATGAACCTGTCGGTGGGGCAGGGCGATCTCGGCGCGACGCCGCTACAGCTCGCGGTCGCCTACGCGACGATGGGCAACGGCGGCGACGTGGTCCGCCCGCACCTGGCGCTGCGGGCCGAGGATCCGACCGGGGCGACCGTCTCCGAGTTCGATCCGGCGCCGCGCCGCCACGTCGACATCTCGAGCGAGACGCGCGACGCGATCATGGAGGGGCTGCGGGAGGCCGCCAACGAGCCCGGCGGAACCTCTGAGGGCGTCTTCGCGGGCTATCCGATCGAGGTCGCGGGCAAGACCGGCACGGCGGAGACCCCGCAGGGGGACCAGTCCTGGTACGCGGTCCTGGCGCCTGCGAGCAACCCCCGGGTCGTCGTCGTCACCACGGTCGAGCAGGGCGGCTTCGGGGCCGAAACCGCGGCGCCCGCCGCCCGTGACATCCTCAATGCCTACTTCGGTGTCAAGCCCGGCCAGATCGAGGACGTCGGCGGGACTCTGGGCCGATGAGCGGAATACGCACAGCCATGCCGGCGATCACACCGACACAGACCTTCGACGAGCGCAGCGCCGGCCTCGGCGCGCGCGCCGGCTTCCTGCGCCTCGACCCGCTCGTCGCCCTGGCGGCGGTCGGGCTGATCGCCTGCAGCCTGGTGACGCTCTTCTTCACCAGCCAGGACGACATCGCCGGCGATCCCTACTACTACGTGATCCGGCAGGGCATCTACGCGGTGCTCGGGATCGCGCTCATGTTCGCGCTCGCCCGGATCGACTACTCGCGCTTCCGCGAGCTCCGGGTCGGGATCTACGCGGCGATGCTGGTATCGATCGTCGCGGTGCTGCTGCTCGGCGCCGCCGCGCGCGGCTCGCAGCGCTGGATCGAGCTCCCCTTCTTCACCTTTCAGCCGTCCGAGCTGGGCAAGCTCCTGCTCGTCCTCGCTCTGGCCGGCTTCGTGATCGACCGGGCCCGGCGCCAGTCGGAGTGGCAGCGCACCGCGCGGCTGCTCCTGCTCGGCCTCGTGCCCGCGGCGATCGTCTTCGTACAGCCCGACCTGGGCACGGCCCTGGTCTACGGCGTGGTCACGCTCGTGATCCTGTTCGTCTCCGGTGTCCGCTGGACGCACTTCGCTGCGCTCGGTGGAATCGCGGTGGCGGCGGTGTCGCTGGTGTTGCTGATCGCGCCCGCGATCGGACATCCCGTGCTCGAGGGCTACCAGCTCGAGCGGCTGACGGCGTTTCTCCATCCGAGCGACGACCCGGCCGACTCCAGCTACCAGACCAACCAGGCGTTGATCGCGATCGGGTCCGGCGGCAAGCTCGGACGCGGCGATGACGCCACGCAAGCGCAGCACGGCTTCCTGCCGGAGGGCCGAACGGACTTCATCTTCGCCGTCGTGGCGGAGCGTTGGGGATTCGTCGGCGCTGCGCTCCTTCTATCCCTCTACGCCCTGCTGATCTGGCGGGCGCTGCGGATAACGACGCTCTCGAAGAATTTGTACGGAAGCCTCGTCGGGGCGGGTATCGCCGCGATGTTGCTCTTCCAGGTGTTCGTCAACATCGGGATGAACGTCGGGCTGATGCCCGTCACGGGCGTCCCGCTCCCGTTGATGAGCTACGGCGGATCTTCGGTGCTGGTCACCTTCATGGCGATCGGGCTCCTGCAGAGCATCCACGTCCAGGCGCGCCTCGCCTCACCCGGCAGGGTACGAACAGCTCTGAGGTGAGCCTCGATGAAAAAGAAGATTCTCGTATCGGTTGACGCCGGTGAGACCCGCGTCGCCGTCCTGGAAGCGAAGGGGAAGGCCCGCGCCGGCTCCCGCAAGGACAAGGACGGCAGAGACGCCAAGGACGAAAAAGCCGCGAAGGGCGGCAACGGCAGACGCGGCAAGGCCGCGCAGAACGGCGACTGGCGCGTCGGCGAGCTCTACGTGGAGCGCCGCGGCTCGCGCTCGATCGTCGGCAACATCTACAAGGGCGTGGTCGACAACGTGCTGCCCGGCATGGAGGCGGCGTTCGTCGACATCGGCCTGGAGCGGAACGGCTTCCTGCACGTCGACGAGATCGTCACCCCGGACGGCAAGTCGGTCCCCAAGCGGGGCCGCGGCCAGGGCCGGCGCATCGACGAGCTGATCAAGCGCGGCCAGGAGATCGTGGTCCAGGTGGTCAAGGACCCGCTGAAGACGAAGGGGGCGCGGCTGTCGATGCAGATCTCGATCGCGGGCCGCTACCTCGTCTACATGCCCCAGGGGGGCGGGATCGGCGTCAGCCGGCGGCTGCCCGACGGCGAGCGGACGAAGATCCGCAAGTCGCTGGAGAAGCTCCAGGGCAGCGGCTCCGAGCCGGGCGGCTACATCGTGCGCACCGCCGCGCAGGGCGCGAAGAAGGAGGACTTCGAGCGCGAGATCGCCTACCTGCACAAGCTGCACGAGGTGCTCGAGCGGCGCTCTGAGGAGGTCGAGGCGCCGGCGCTCGTCTTCCAGGAGGCCGACCTGCCGATCAGGGTCCTGCGCGACGTCCTCGGCAGCGAGTTCGACGGGGCCGAGATCGACGACCAGAAGCAGTTCGACCGGGTCACGTCCTTCTTCAAGCGCACCGCGCCGGAGCTGGTCGAATCGGTCGAGCTGCACCAGCAGGGCGAGCACCTCTTCGACCGCTACGGGGCCGATGAGGCGTTCCAGTCGACCCTCTCGCGGCGCGTCGATCTGCCCTCCGGCGGCTACCTGGTGATCGACTACGCCGAGGCGCTGACCGTGATCGACATCAACACGGGCAGCTTCACCGGCCGCGGCAAGGGGCGGCTCGAGGACACGATCACGAAGGTCAACGTGGAGGCCGCCGACGAGGTCGTGCGCCAGCTCCGGCTGCGCGACATCGGCGGCATCATCGTCATCGACTTCATCGACATGGCGCGGGCCAAGAACCGCGATCAGGTCCTGAAGACGCTGCGGCGGGCGCTCGACGAGGACCGGACCAAGACCTACGTGGTCGAGGTCTCCCCGCTGGGGCTGGTCGAGATGACGCGCCAGAACGTGACCGACGGCGTGCGCGAGATCCTGACCACGCGCTGCCCGACCTGCGACGGCGAGGGGGTCGTGCGCTCCGCGGAGACGGTCGCGATCGAGTCGCTGCGCAGGCTGCGCGAGCTGGCCGGCAGCGATTCCGGGCCGGAGGCCCACCTGATCCGGGTCAATCCGAAGGTGGCCCGTGAGCTGATGCGCGAGGACAGCGGCCTGCTCGAGCTCGAGCGCGAGTCCGGCAAGACGTTCCTGTTCGAGGGCGGGGACGCGCTGCCGATCGACGCCTTCGACGTCGCCGAGTCGGGCTCGCGCGAGGAGATCGAGCGGCGTGCGCTGCCGTTCCAGGTCGGCGACGAGGTGCTGCTGACGATCGAGGAGCCGCACATGTACAACCCCGGCGACGCGGTGGCGCGGGTCGACGCGCTGGTGATCACCGTCACCGGGGCGGCGCGGCTGGTCGGTGAGCGCAAGCTGGTCCGGATCGAGGAGATCGGCCGCGCGGCGGGGCTCGCGACGCTGGTCGAGGGCGCCCCCGAGGGGGGAGCCGATGGCAACGGCGCCGAGGCTCTAGAATCCGGCGCCCGGCGCCGCGGCCGTAGAGGCGGACGGCGCCGTTCCCGTGCCGGGAGCGGTTCGAGTCCCGGCTCCGAATCCTGAGAGAGCGCAACCGAGATGCCCACTTACGCGATAGTCGAGACCGGCGGCAAGCAGTACCGCGTCGAGCGGGGTCAGACCCTGCTCGTCGACCGCCTGCCCGAGGACGAGGGAGCCCAGGTCGATCTGCGGGCGGTCATGTTCCGCAGCGACGAGGACACGGTCCTGGAGCCGGAGCGGCTGGAGAAGGTCAAGGTCGCGGCGAAGGTCGCCGGCCACGAGCGCGGCGAGAAGGTCCGCGTCTTCAAGTACAAGGCGAAGAAGGGCTACCGCAAGCGCCGCGGCCATCGCTCGGAGCTGACCCGGCTCGAGGTCACCGAGGTGGCGCTGGCGGGCGCGAAGGGCGGCGCCAAGAAGTCCGAGGCCAAGAAGGCGGAGCCGAAGCAGGCCGAGCCGAAGGCCGCGGCCAAGTCCGAGGCCAAGAAGCCCGCCGCGAAGGCGGAGGGCGCGCAGGCCGAGACGAAGTCCTCCGGCGCGAAGCCGAAGAAGGCCGCGGCCAAGTCCGGGGCGAAGGCCGCCGCCGGGGAGCCCGGGACGAAGGCCTCCGGGGCGAAGAAGGAGACCGGCGGCGCCAAGAAGGCCGAGAAGGCCGAGGCGAAGAAGTCCGAGGCCAAGAAGAGCGAGCCGAAGAAGTCCGACGCGAAGAAGTCCGAGGCCAAGAAGAGCAAGCCGAAGAAGAGCGAGGCCAAGAAGAGCGAGGCCGAGAAGGCCGAGGCGAAGAAGTCCGAGGCGAAGAAGCCGGCCGCCGCGAAGAAGAAGGCCGGCGAGAAGAAGGAGAGCGACTGATGGCGCACAAGAAGGGGCTCGGATCGAGCCGCAACGGACGCGACTCCAACCCCAAGTTCCTGGGCGTCAAGGTCTTCGCGGGCCAGCGCGTCCAGGGCGGAGAGATCATCGTCCGCCAGCGCGGCACGCGGTTCCATCCCGGCGACGGGGTGGGGATCGGTCGCGATCACACGATCTTCGCCAAGCGCGCGGGCACGGTCGAGTTCACCCCCGGCCGCAAGGGCCGCGTGATCTCGGTCGCCGAGGCCGAGTAGCCGCAGCACGCGTCGCTGGGGAGGGTTGCGTCGGGATACCGACGCGGCGGTCCCCAGTAGGCGGCCCCGGGCGCTCCGGCGGGTTGCGGGAGCGGCACGCCGTGCTTCGAGCCGGTCGCCCCGCGCTCTAACCTCGCCCGGTGTTTCAGGATCGGGCCAGGATCTTCGTCCAGGGCGGCCGTGGCGGCGACGGGGTCGTCAGCTTCCGCCGCGAGGCGCATGTGCCGCGCGGGGGGCCGGACGGCGGCGACGGTGGCCGCGGCGGCGACGTCGTCCTCGTCTGCGATCCCTCGCGCCGCGATCTGGCCTCGGTCCGGATGACCGTGCACCACCGTGCCGGACGGGGCAGGCACGGGCAGGGAGCGAACAAGCACGGCGCGCGGGGAGATGACCGCGAGGTTCTCGTGCCACCGGGAACCACGGTGGCCGGGCTCGAGGGTGAGGAGTATGACCTGGTCGAGCCGGGCCAGCGGGCCGTCGTCGCCGCCGGCGGCCTGGGGGGGCACGGCAACCGGCGCTTCGTGAGCTCGACGCGGCAGGCGCCGCGCTTCGCCGAGCGCGGGCTGCCCGGCCAGGAGGGCTGGATCGAGCTGCATCTGCGCCTGCTCGCGGACGTCGGCCTGGTCGGCCTGCCGAACGCCGGCAAGTCGTCGCTGCTGGCGCGGATCACGCGGGCGGCGCCGAAGGTGGGGGACTACCCGTTCACGACCGTGGAGCCGGTGCTCGGGACGCTGGAGACGGCCGATCGCCAGCTCGTGATCGCCGACATCCCCGGGCTGATCGAGGGCGCTGCGGAGGGGGCCGGGCTCGGGCACCGATTTCTCGCCCACATCGAGCGCTGCCGCGCCCTGGTGCATCTGCTCGAGTTCGGGCCGGGGGCCGATCCCGAGCGCGCCTACGCGATCGTGCGCGGTGAGCTGGCGGCACACGGCGCCGGCCTCGAGCGGCTCCCGGAGCTGGTCGTGCTGTCGAAGCGGGATCTTGTTCCCCGGGAGGAGGCCGAGGAGGCGGTCGCCGCCTGGCGGCGTTCGCATCCCGACGGGCCCGCTCCGCTCGCGATCTCGGCGGCGACCGGGGCCGGCATCGACGAGCTGCGGCGGGCGCTGCTGGCGATCGTGGCGGATGCCGGAGAGGGCTCCGGGGCACCGGTGGCCGCGGCGGACCCGGACTTCGAGGCCGAGCACCGCGTCTACCGGCCGCGCGGCTCGGAGGGCTTCGAGGTGGTGGCGCTCGAGGACGGCGCCTTCGAGGTTCAGGGGCGGGGGGTCGAGATGCTGGTCGAGCGGCACGATCTCGGTAACCCGGAGGCGCTCTCGTATCTGGAGCGGCGGCTGGGCGAGATCGGGATCCTGAAGGCGCTCCGTGACGCCGGCTGGGAGCCGGGCGCGGAGGTCAGGATCGGCTCCGAGGCGTTCGAGCTCCAGTAGGCGCCGCGCGGGCGCCCGCCGAGTCCCGGA
Source organism: uncultured Conexibacteraceae bacterium (assembly GCA_964487515.1). Taxonomy (GTDB): domain Bacteria; phylum Actinomycetota; class Thermoleophilia; order Solirubrobacterales; family 70-9; genus RHKX01. The sequence goes on from CAZARJ010000031.1 coordinate 10,782, forward strand.
TGCCGTCCTAGACTGCTCGGACCTTGACCCTGGTCGTGAAACTCGGGTCCTCGATCGTCGCCGGCGACGACGGGGCGCTGCGGACGGACGTCCTGGATTCCGTCTGCGCGCAGGTCGGCGAGCTGCACGACGCCGGCGAGGGGGTGACGATGGTCACCTCGGGCGCGATCGCGCGGGGGAGGCGCCTGCTGGGTCTCGCCGCGCGGCCCTCGGAGATCGACGCGCTGCAGGCCGCCTCGGCGGTCGGGCAGGGAAACCTGTTCCGGGCCTACGAGGACCGGCTCGCCGGGGCCGGCGTCCGCTCCGCCCAGGTCCTGCTCACGGCCTTCGACATGTCGGAGCGGATCAACTACCTGAACGCGCGCCAGACGCTGCGCCGGCTGCTCGAGTGGCGGGTGGTCCCGGTCGTGAACGAGAACGACACCACGGCCACCGACGAGATCACCTTCGGCGACAACGACTTCCTCTCGGCCCAGGTGGCGATCATGATCGAGGCGCGGAAGCTGATCCTGCTCACGGACCAGAGCGGGTTGTACAGCGCCGACCCGCGGCTCGATCCTGACGCGAAGCTGGTCGAGGAGGTGCGCGACCCGGCCGAGCTGGACGCCTACGAGATCGGCTCGCGCACGTCTGCCTTCGGCTCCGGCGGCATGCGCAGCAAGGTGGTCGCGGCCCAGATGGCGGCCGGCGCGGGGATCGCGGTCACGATCTGCGACGGCACGAGCCCCGGGACGCTGCTGGCCGCGGCCGCCGGCGAGCGGGTCGGGACGTCTTTCCACGCGGGCTCCGAGCGGGCGCCGAGCTTCAAGCTCTGGTTGCGCTGGGCGACCCCGGCGCGTGGGCGGGTGCTCGTCGACGAAGGAGCGGCCCGGGTTCTGCGCGAGGCGGGCTCGTCGCTGCTGCCCGTCGGCATCGTCGAGGTCGAGGGGAGCTTCGTGGCGGGGGATCCGGTCGAGGTGGTCGACGGGAGCGGGATCGTGGGCAAGGGGATCGCCGAGCATTCGTCGGAGGTCTTGCGGCGATTGCGGGGGAAGCGGAGCGATGCGGTGCGTGAGCTGGCGGGGGCGGGTGCCGAGGAGGCGATTCACCGGGATCGGTTCGTGTTGACGTAGGGAGTGTGGGCGGGGGCGTGTTGCGTGGCGCCGACCCGGGCGCGTGGGGTCCCACCGGGGGGCGCTCCGCTGCGGCGGGCGGTGGTGGGCGGAAGGGCGGTGTGCTGCGCGCTCGAGTCCCCCGGGGGGACCCCACGCGCCCGGGCCTCGTTCCCGGTGAGCCCGGCGCCCCCCGGGCCTCGTTCCCGGTGAGCCCGGCGCCCCCCCGTGGCCCGGGCCTGCTCCTCTACCGGCGTCTTTTCGTCGCCCGATGCCGCTGACTTTGCAGAAACCGGCGCGATGGCCGGGTAAGTGCAAGGTCGCTGATCGTCCTTGTCCCTCGTTGCCGCCGACTTTGCAGAAACCCGCATGATGGCCAGACAAGTGCAAGCTCGCTGGCTCCCGGTCTGGCCGGCGGAGGGCGCCGCGGCACCGATCCAGTCGCGGCGGTTATCGCGGTAGCTACCCTGTGTCGTCATGGCTGTTGCTGCCAAGTCCGTGATTGAGAGTTGCCGGGAGGCCCGGGATGCTGCGCTCGAGCTGGGGAGCGTGAGCAC
>CAZARJ010000032.1:0-5875 GCA_964487515.1 uncultured Conexibacteraceae bacterium
GGCCCCGGCGGCGGCGTCGGGCCGTCGGGCCCCGACGACGATGCAGCTCGGGGGGGCGCCGTCGAGGACGCGCAGCAGCCCATCGGCGTCGCCGGCCCAGGCCGCCGGAGGGGCGCCGCTCCCGGTCAGCGCCGCACAGATCCGCTCGCGCGCCTCGGGCTCGGCCACGAGGACGCCGACGCGCGGCTCCGTCCCCCCCAGCTCCGACCCGGCCTCCGCGACCCACGCTTCCGGACCCGCAACCATCGCCCGACCAACGTCCTGTCCGCGCCGTCCCTTCCGGGTCGGATCCGCGCCGGTGGAAGCGGGCTCGCGACCGCGGCGTTGGTGAGACGATGCCGAACCGGATCCCCGCAGGGATGCATGCCGCGCTCGCCGACGGCGACGCCCACGTGGCCCCCGGCGTTCGCATGGGCCGCAACGTGGTCATCCATCCGGGCACGCGAGTGGGAGCCAACGCGGTGATCCAGGACAACGCGGTGCTCGGCAAGCCGCCCGAGCTCGGGCCGCTGTCGACCGCGAGCGACGCGCCCCAGCGGCCGGCCGTGATCGGGGCCGGAGCCCGCGTGCTCTGCGGCGCGATCGTCTTCGCGGGCGCGACCCTCGAGGCCGGGGCGATCGCCGGGGACCAGTGCCAGATCAGGGAGCGGAGCCGGATCGGCCCCGACTCCTCGGTCGGACGCGGCTCGGCGATCGACAACGACGTGTGGCTCGGACGGCGGGTCCGGATCCAGACCAACTGCTACCTGACCGCGAACAGCGAGATCGAGGACGACGTCTTCATCGGCCCCGGCGTGGTGACCACGAACGACGACACGATGGCGCGCCACGATCCGGGCGAGCCCCGCGCCGGCGTCGTCCTCCGCCGTGCCTGCCGGATCGGCGGCGGGGCGGTGCTCTGCCCCGGGGTCGAGGTCGGCACCGAGGCGTTCGTAGCCGCCGGGGCCGTGGTCTGCGCCGACGTGCCGGCCCGCGCCGTGGTCATGGGCGTGCCCGCGCGCCACGTCCGCGACGTCGGGGACGAGGACCTGATCGAGAGATGGCGGTAGCCGCGTCGCGACCGGCCCGTGAGGGGGCCGTGCCGCTGTTCGTCACCCGGGCCGCGATCGAGGCCCTGCTGCCGGAGGTGGCCCGACGGCAGCGCGAGGTGCTGCGATCGGGGCGCTACATCCTCGGGCCCGAGGTGGAGGGATTCGAGTCCGACTTCGCGGCATACATCGGCCGGCGCCACTGCATCGGCGTCGCCAACGGCACCGACGCGCTGACGATCGCGCTGCGGGCGCTGGGAGTCGGGAGCGGCGACGAGGTCGTCGTCCCGGGAGTCAGCTTCTTCGCGACCGCCGAAGCGGTGGTCAACGCCGGCGCGCGGCCGCGCTTCGCGGATCTCGATCCGGGCACGCACTGCCTGACCGCGAACAGCGTCGAGGCGGTGCTGAGCGCCCGGACGCGGGCCCTCGTCCCGGTCCACCTGTTCGGCAACGTGGCACCGATGGCCGAGCTGCTCGAGCTCGCCCGCGGGCGCGGGCTGGCCGTCCTCGAGGACGCGGCCCAGGCCGCGGGGGCGACGCTGGGCGGAGTCCGCGCCGGGGCGCTCGGGGACGCCGCCTGCTTCAGCTTCTACCCGGGCAAGAACCTGGGCGCCTTCGGCGACGCCGGGGCGATCCTGACCGACGACGACGAGGTGGCGGCCCTGGCGCGCTCGCTGCGCGCTCACGGCGCCGGCCGGCGACGCTGGGAGCACGCCCACGTGGGCTACAACTCCCGGCTCGACGAGCTCCAGGCGGCGGGGCTGCGGGTCCTGCTCCCCCATCTTGACCGCTGGACGCGGGCGCGCCGGAGGGCCGCCCGGGCCTACGCCGAGGCCGGGATCGGCGAGCTCGTGCGGCCGCAGGTGGAGACCCCGGGCGGCCGCTCCGCCCACCACCTCAACGTCGTCATGACCCCGGACCGGGACGCCCTCGCCACGGCGCTCGCGGGCGCCGGCATCGAGACCCGCGCCTACTACACGACCCCGCTGCACCGGCAGCCGGCGCTGGCCGGAGATGCCCCGCCGGCGGCGCTGCCGGCCGCCGAGGCCCTGGCGGCCACGGGGCTCGCGCTGCCGATCGGCCCCTGCCTCGACGAGGCGACCGCCGGCGACATCGTCGCCGCGATCGAGACGGCGCTCGGACGCCGGAGGCGCCGGGCCGGGAGCGCTAGTTCGTCCCCCGGCGCGTGAACACGGCCGGGATCGTGCGCGCGATCAGCTTCACGTCCAGCCACAGCGACCAGTTGGTGACGTAGAGGCAATCGAGCTGCAGCATCTCCCGGAACGGGATGTCCGTGCGGCCGAGCACCTGCCACATGCCCGTCACGCCCGGCGCCAGGTCGAGGCGGGTCCGCGCCCAGCCGCGCACCTGCTCGTCCTCGAGGTCGATCAGCGGTCGCGGACCGACCAGGCTCATCTCCCCGCGGAGCACGTTCCAGAGCTGCGGCAGCTCGTCGAGGCTGCTCCGGCGCAGGAACCGGCCGCTGCGAGTGATGCGTGGATCGCGCTCCAGCTTCAGCCAGTCGGGGTCCGCGCTGGCCGCGCGCAGCCCCGCCGCCCGCTCCTCGGCGCCGACGATCATGGTCCGGAGCTTGATCAGCGTGAAGGCCCGGCCGCCGCGGCCGATGCGGCGCTGCCGGAAGAGCACCGGGCCGGGCGTGTCCAGCTTCACCGCCAGCGCGCCGGCGAGGAGCAGCGGCGCGAGCAGCAGCAGGCCGAGCGTCGCGCCACCGACGTCGAGGGCCCGCTTCAACATCCGCGAGGTGCGGGGGAGGACGAGCGGGTTGAGGCCGAGCATCGTCAGGCCCTCGATGTCGTCGACCTCCAGGGAGGGCCCCAGCGCGTCGACGTGGCGCGGCAGGATGCTGACCTTCACCGACGCCGTCCCGCAGGCGCTGACCAGGTCCATCATCAGCCGATCCGGCACGTCCGGAGAGGCGACCAGCACGCGATCGATCCGGTGCCGGGACGCGAGCTCCCGCAGATCGACCTCCCCGAGCCTCCCGAGATCCGGGATCGGCGCCCCGGAGGCGTGGCTCAGGGTCACCTCGCCGACCGGATCGAGCCCGTACCGGCGGTGATCGCGCATCTTGCGGACCAAGATCCCGCTGAGCGGCGATTCCCCGACCAGCAGCACGCGCGCCGGGCCCTTGAGCCGCAGGAAGGCGCGCCGTGCCGCGAGCCGCGAGCCCGACACCGAGACCAGCGCCGCGAGCCCGAAGCCCGCCGCCCCCGCGAAGCTGAGCCCGCCGACGTCGAGCAGGTGCAGCCAGGCCCAGAGCACCAGCGTCCCGACCAGGCAGGCGTGAAAGAGGGCCGGCAGGTCGTCGAGCAGCGACAGGCTGACCCGCTTGACGTCGCGTTCGTAGAGGCCGTAGAGGCGGAAGAGGACCAGCCAGGCGGGCAGCATCGCCCCGAACGCCGCCGCCTCGGCCCATCCGATCCGGATCTGGGAGACCGCGACGAGCAGGGCCGTGGCGCCGAGCACGCCGAGCAGGTCGGCGGCCGCCAGCGCCCGGCGCAGGAGGTAGTCGCGGGGGCGGTAGGCCGTGGCCACGATCGCCCGCCGGGCCCGGGCGCCGGACCGCGTCTCGACCCGGGCGCCGCCGAAGACGGCCTCGGAGCCCAACGCCGGCTCGGCGGTCACGCCACCAGCGGGGACCGGTCCCGGTGGGAGGGCGCCACCGGCCCGCCGCTGTCAAGCAGCGAGGCCTCGGCTGCCTCGATCATCTCGACGACGTCGACGGCCAGCTCGAGCTGGTCCGCCCGCGGGACCCCGGCGCCGACCGCGGACGCGAAGTCGGCGAGCTCGACCGAGAGCGGCTCGCTCCCCTCGACCCGCGGCGAGACGATGTCGCCGGTCCGGTAGGAGAGGTGGTACTCGCCGAAGGTGCCCGGATCCTCGTAGATGACGCCGTGATCGAAGATCCGCACCGGCTCGGGCGCCCCGTCCTCGTAGACGACCATCTTCTCGCTGCCGACCAGGACCGTGCGGCGCAGCTTGCTCGGCGCCAGCCAGCTCAGCTCGACGTTCGCCACCAGGCCGGAGGGATAGCGCATGGTCAGGAAGGCGACGTCGGGGATCCCGTCGACCACCGCGTCACGGCCGCAGGCGGCCACCGTGGCGGGGCTCTCGTCGAGCCAGTAGCGGAGAATCGAGAAGTCGTGCGGGCCGAGGTCCCAGAGCACGCTCACATCGCGCTGGTGCAGGCCGAGGTTGACCCGGCTGGAGGAGATGAAGTACAGCTCCCCGAGCTCGCCGCGATCGATCAGGTCCTTGACCGCGCGCACGGGCGGGCTGTAGGTGAAGGTGTGGCCGCACATCAGGACCAGGCGACGCTCGTTGGCGATCCGGGCAAGCTCTCGGGCCTCCTCCGACGAGGCGGCGAGCGGCTTCTCGACGAACGTGTGCTTGCCGGCCCGCAGGCTCGCCTCGGCGAGGGTCGCGTGGGTGCCGACCGGGGTCGCGAAGACGATCGCGTCGAGCTCCCCGTCGGCGAGCAGCTCGCTGAGGTCCCCGGTCGCCCGGGCGGCCGGATAGCGCCGGGCCATCGGCTCCAGCCGCTCCGCGTCCCGGTCGCAGATGTAGGCCAGCTCGGTCGTCTCGAGGTCGGAGATCACCCGCAGCAGGTTCGGCCCCCAGTAGCCGAGGCCGACCACGCCCACCCGGCAGCACGCGACCTTCCGCGTGGCGCCGTCGGTGCGCAGCGCGGCCCGGGCCGGGCGCCTGAAGGGGCGTCCGCCGCGACGGGGGCGGGACCGCGCGACGGTCTCCTCGCCCAGCGCGATCGGCTTCGGTTCGAACATCATGTCCACCACCCTCTCTGTCGCTGTCCGCTCGGAAGCGGAGCGGTTCGGCTTCGGGTGAGAAACGGGAGCGAGGGCGGCAAATCGCGTCGGCGCGGGGGCGATCCGACGGAATCGGTACTCAGGCGGCGCCGCCGGGACCCAGGGTCCGCAGCCGCGTCGCCACCTCGCACGCCTCGGAGCGCGAGTGCACGTCCAGCTTCCGCATCAGGTGCTTGATGTGGGTGTAGACGGTCTCCTCCGAGAGCACGAGCTCGGCGGCGATCCCCTTCGTGTCGAGCCCGCGGCACATCAGGTCGAGCACCTCCCACTCGCGCCCGGTGAGCGGGCTCTTGATCGGCCGCATGCCGTCCCCGCCGGAGGGCCGGGCCCGGAACTGCTCCACCAGGTCCATCGAGACGCCGCGCGAGACGGCCGCCTCGCCGCGCAGGATCCCCTCGATCGCGCTCCTGAGGCCGTCGGCGCCGGTCTGCTTGGAGACGAACCCCGAAGCACCGGCGCCGAGCGCGTCGAGCTGGCTCTCGGCATCGTCGGAATGCGAGTAGACGAGGATCCGCACGGCCGGCACCTCGGCGGTCAGGCGGCGGACGACCTCGATCCCGGGCGGGTCGCTCAGGGCGAGGTCGAGCAGGGCGATCTCGGGCCGGTAGTAGGCGATCAGCTCGAGCGCCTCGACGCCGCTGGAGGCCGCCGCGGGGACGGCGAAGCCGGCCCCGCTCTGAAGCGCGTCCTTGATCGCCCGCCGGGCGGCGGGATCCGGATCGGCGATCACGATCCGGCCGCGACCGTTGCCGTTCGATCCGCTGCCCGCGGCCCCTGTGCGCCCCGCTGCCCTGCCGCCTTCCGTGGCCGCTTCGCGTCGTCTCAATCCCCGACCCACCGGCGCACCGCCGCCCCGCTGATCGTACCCCCTGCGCGGCAGCGCGCCGCCGCGGAGAAACCGGTGGCCTCCTTGCGGGCCGGCCAGGTCGGAAGCCTCCGACCCTCGCTGTTATCGAACCCCCAGGTCATCCCAGTACCCATGTGCCCGGCTTCAGTCCG
>CAZARJ010000032.1:5975-12276 GCA_964487515.1 uncultured Conexibacteraceae bacterium
TGGCGGGCGCGCCGCGCCTACCTGACGACGCGGATCAGCTTCTTGTTGACGAACTCCTCCATGCCGTAGCGGCCCATCTCGCGGCCGAAGCCGGAGCGCTTGACGCCCCCGAACGGCAGCTCGACGCCGTCCAGGCCGACGCCGTTGACGAACACCATCCCGGCGTCGATGGCGTCGGCGACCCGCTTGGCCTGCTCGGGATCGTCGGTGAACACGTAGGAGCCCAGCCCGAACGGCGTGTCGTTGGCGAGCTTGATCGCCTCCTCCTCCGAGCTCGCCCGGTAGACGCTCGCGACGGGCCCGAAGAACTCCTCGCGATAGGCGTCGTTGTCGGGCGTGATCCCGGTCAGCACCGTGGTCGGGAACCAGTTGTCGCGGCGCTCGCCGCCGTGCACGACCTGCGCGCCCTGGGCGACCGCGCGGTCGAGCTGCTCCTGCAGCCGCTCGGCGGCGGTCGACGACGACAGCGGCCCGATCTCGGCGTCCTCGGAGGTCGGATCCTCGGGCTCGGTCGCCTTCATCCGCTCGGTGAACTTGCTCAGGAAATCGTCGTAGACGGCGTCGGCGACGATGAACCGCTTCGCGGCGTTGCAGGACTGGCCGGTGTTGTCGAGCCGGGCGGCGGCGGCGGCCTCGACCGCCTCGTCGAGATCGTCGGTGTCCAGCAGCAGGAACGGGTCCGAGCCGCCGAGCTCGAGCACGACCTTCTTCAGGTTGCGGCCCGCGATCGCGGCCACCGCCGCGCCGGCCCGCTCGGAGCCGGTCAGCGAGACGCCGCGGATCCGCGGATCGGCGATCGACTCGGCGATCTGCTCGTTCGAGGCGAGGATCGTCTGGTAGGAGCCCTGCGGGAAGCCGGCCGCGTCGAACATCGACTGGATCGCCTCCGCCGACTCCGGGCACTGCGGCGCCGGCTTGAGCAGGATCGTGTTGCCGACGATCAGGTTCGGCCCCGCGAACCGCGCCACCTGGTAGTAGGGGAAGTTCCAGGGCATGATCCCGATCAGGGGGCCCATCGAGGACTTGCGGACCATCGCGGTGCCCTCGCCCTCGAGCAGGTCGATCGGCTCGTCGGCGAGGAACTCCTCGGCGTGGTCGGCGTAGTAGCCGTAGATCGCGCCCGCGAACTCGACCTCCTCCAGGGCCTGGGCGATCGGCTTGCCCATCTCCCGGGTCGCGATCTCAGCGAGCTCCTGAAGGCGCTCGACGTGCAGGTCGGCGACCTTCTGGACCATCGCGGCGCGCTCGGCCACGGTGGTGGTCTGCGACCAGGTCGCGTGGGCTTCGGCGGCGCTGGCGATCGCCGCCTCCAGCTCCGCGTCGGTGATGTCCGGGTACTCCTTGAGCTGCTCCCCGGTGGCGGGGTTGACGACCGCGTAGTTGCTCATGTGCTCTCTCCTCCTGCGCCCGACGGGCGCCTCTCTCTCCCACTCCTCGTCGGAGACCTGCGTTCAGGCTACCCGAGCGCCACCGTCGCCCAGCGCTCGATACCGGCGACCGCCCCGGGGCGGTCGCCGCCGCCACCCGGCTACGGGGCGAGCCGGCGGACGATCTCCCGCGCCGCAAGCAGCGAGTCGATCCGGCCCACGGTGGTCCCGGCGTAGAGCGGATGGGTCTCGACGGCCGCCTCGGGCATGCCCGCCAGCGGCGCGGTCGGCGCCAGGTCGAGCACCCCCGACCGCGCCCGGCCGGCGAGCTTGAGCTGCAGGGCCATCGGAGCCCTCCGCGCGAGCGGGGCGAGGACGCCGTGGACGGCGCGGACGGCGGCCGGGCCGCGCGGGTCGTCGGCGAGCCAGCGCTCGGTCGCCGCGTTGCGGAGGATCCGGTGCGAGGCGTACGGCCAGGCCATGCCGAACAGCTCCGTGACCACCGTCTCCCGCTCCGCGACGAGCCGGCGCTTGTAGGCGGGGTGGGCTCGGCTCTCGTCGCTGGCCAGAAAGCGCGTGCCGGACACCGCCGCCGCCGCGCCCGCCGCCAGCGCCGCGCGCACGTCGGCCGCGTCGGCGATCCCGCCGGCGACGATGACCGGGTAGCCCGGAGGAAGGGTGGAGCGGACGGTGGCGAGCAGCTCAAGGGACGGGGCCGCGCCACGCACGTGACCGCCGGACTCCGACCCCTGGGCGATGACCGCGTCGGCTCCCGCGGCGACCGCGAGCTGCGCTTCGGCGACGCTGCCGATCGTGTGGATCCAGGTCTTCGCCGTGCGGCGCCGGGGGCGTTCCTCCCAGTGGGTGACGATCACGTCGGCCTCGGCCGCCGCCTCCCAGTGACGCCGCCCGGCGAGCGGCACGATCAGGTTCACGGCGAGCGGCTTCCCCGTCAGGCGCCGGGCGGCCGCGATCTCGTCCCGCAGCGCCTGCGGCGGCAGGATGCCGATCGTCCCCAGGCCGCCGGCCTCCGACACCGCCGCCGCGAGCTCATGGGTGGCGAGGCCGCCGCCCATGCCCGCCTGGACGACCGGAACCTCGAGCCCGACGCCGAGCGTGGAATCAGCCATAGGAGCAGTATCCACCGTCGCGGCCCGCATATGGTGTGCTCGTGGCCGCCCCCCGCCTCGGCATCTTCTCGGTCCCCTACTCCGCCGACGCCGAGCGCATCGTGCGGGTGGCGCAGATCGCCGACGAGACGGGGCTGGATCTGATCGCGATCCAGGACCATCCCTACCAGCGCCGCTACCTGGACACGTGGACGCTCCTCTCCTACCTCGCCGCGCGCACCGAGCGGATCACGCTCCTGCCCGACGTCATCAACCTGCCGCTGCGCCTGCCGGCCGTGCTCGCCAAGTCGGCCGCCTCCCTCGACGTCCTGAGCGGCGGCCGGGTCGAGCTGGGCATCGGCGCCGGGGCCTTCTGGGACGGCGTCGCGGCGATGGGCGGCCCACGGCGCACGCCGGGCGAGTCGGTCGACGCGCTCGAGGAGGCGCTCGCGATCATCAAGCCGTTTCTCGCCGGCGAGCGGTCGCTGCGCGTCGAGGGGGAGCACTACTCCGCGGCCGGCGCCAAGCCCGGGCCGGAGCCGGCGCACCCGATCGGCGTGTGGATCGGCGCCTACGGGCCGCGGATGCTGGGGCTCACGGGCAGGCTCGGCGACGGCTGGCTGCCGTCGGTCGGCGGCCGCTACCTGGACCCGGCCGACGTGCCGGCGCGGCAGCGGCGCGTCGACGAGGCCGCCCGCGAGGCCGGTCGCGATCCCGCCGACATCGTGCGCGCCGTGAACCTGGGCCTCGATGACCCCGGGGCGTGGCTCGACGCCCACCGCCTGGCCGGCATCGCGTCGGAGCTCGGCTTCGAGGTGTTGCTGCTCGCGGTGCCCGGCGAGGGCGCCGAGGACTTCGTGCGCCGACTGGGCGAGGACGTCGCCCCGCGCCTGCGCGAGCTCGCCGGCTGATCCGGGTCGCCGTCCGGGCCCTGGCGGCGCGGGCCCTCGCGCACGGCCGGATGGACGGCGGCGCGGGTTTGCCTCCGGGCCGGAGGGGTAGGCGATGCTCGGCGGGATGAAGCCCGTCGCAGGGCTCTGGAAACCCCCGAGAGGAGCCGACCATGGACGTGACGATCATCGGCGCCGGGAACATGGGCCGCGGCCTCGGCACGCGACTCGTCGCCGGCGGCAACCAGGTGAAGATCCTCGACACCGACCCCGGTGGTGAAGGCGTTCAACACGACCTTCGCCGGGACCCTCGTCGACGGTGAGGTCGCGGGGCAGCCGCTAGATGTCTTCATCGCCGGCGACGACGCCGATGCCAAGGAGACCGTGGCGGAGCTCGCCCGCGGCGGCGGGCTCAACCCGATCGACGTGGGGCCGCTGCGCCGCGCCCGTGAGCTCGAGCGGCTGGGCTTCCTCCACATGGCCCTCCAGGACGGTCTCGGCACGGGTTACGGCAGCGCCGTCAAGGTGATCTCCTAGGGCGAGGGGCGGGCCCGGCCCAAGGCGAGGGCCGGGCCCGGCCCCGGCTCAGGCAGCAGCGGTGCGGACCCGCTCCGCCTCCGCCCGGGGCGGCGAGACGAGCCCGGCGATGATCCCCGCGGCGGCGATCGCCAGGTGCAGGAAGTTGTCGGCGGTGTTGACCGGGATCAGCCCGAGGACGTTGTTGCCGTCGACGAAGCCCCAGATCGTCACGACGCCGTAGACGGCGCCGAACCCGAGCGCGTAAGCCCGCGCCGATGGCGCTCTGCGCCAGAGCAGGAGCCCGATCAGACCGCTGGCGATGTGGACGATGTTGTGCCAGCCGTTGACCTCGAAGACGATCAGGTCGTCCCCCTGGATCGCGCCGCCGGTATCGAACGACGAGTTGACGAAGAATCCGATGATCCCGACCAGCAGCAGCGTCGCCCCGAAGGCGAGCGCGTAGATCTGGGCCGGCGTCGTGCGGGTCTCGTTCATGGCGCCTCCTGGCGTCGTCGGGCATTCCGGTAGCGCAGCTCGCGCCAGACCGCCACGCCGACCGCCAGGGCCGCGGGGACGAAGAGCAGGCCCTCCAGGGCGCCGGCGAGGTGCGCGATCAGCATGGGCGTGGCTACCCCTGCCATCGGTGCGCTAAACGCCCCGCTGCGGCTCAGGGAGCGCGGCTCAGCCCGGCTTGACCGCGACCAGCCCGACGGCGAGCATGTGCTCGCGCCGGCGCTTGAAGGTGCGTCGCATCTCCAGCACCCGGCGGCGCGCGTCCGGCCGCCGCAGCAGGTTGAAGCCGACCCGCAGCGCCCCGATCCCCTCGTCGCGGAGCACGCGCGCGGGCTCGAGCAGCGCCATCGCCGCCTCCGCCTCGGCACCCACCTCGAAGCCCTGCTCGTGCAGCATCCGCCTCCACATCGCCCGGGTGAGCGGTCGCGCGCCGACGTGGATCGTCCGCGAGAGCGTGCCGCAGATCTCCTCCTCGACGTCCGGGTCGAGATCGTCCGGCCGCAGGGCGAGCTCGTGGATCACGTAGCGGCCGCCGGGCTCCAGCAGGCGCCAGGCCTCGGCGGCGATCTCCCGCTTGCGCGACTCCCGCTGCATGGTCAGGATCGCCTCGCCGATGACGATCGTGGCGCAGCGGTCGGGCAGGCCGGTGGCCTCGGCGGAGCCGACGATGCAGCGCTGCTCGGCCGCGGCGTCGAGATGCTCCTCGGTGGCCGCCGCGGCGAGCTCGTCGCGCTCGACGCCGGTGTAGGAGTCGGGACGGCCGGCGAGCAGCAGCTCGGCGGTGAACCCGAGGCCGGGGCCGAGCTCGACCACCCGATCGCCGGGGCCGACCCCGGCGGCGGCCAGCAGCCGCCGCGTGAGCCCGATTCCGCCGGGCCTCAACACGCGCTTGCCGAGCTGGGCGAGCAGCAGATGGCCGGGCATCCGCTCCTGCTCGAGCCCGGCGCCCGGAAGCGCCCTCTCCGTCGCCACGCTCATTCGAAGCCCACCCGCTTGGTCGCCATGTCCGCTCACCCCTTCCTGCCGGCGGCCCCGCGGAGCCGAGTGAACGCGGAGCCGAGTGAATAAACACATTTAGGGTACCCAAATTCGGGGAGAGGCTGGGGCGCGGGCCTCCCCCGGCGGATTGGGGGTAACCACGGGCACGCGGCGCCGCGGCGCCATGTCGCGCCCGCGCGAGCCCCCGTGCCTCCGGCTCAGCCGGCCGCGCCCGGCGGTGGCGGCGGTCCGCCCGCCGACTCCGGGGCCGGCGGCGCGTCCTCGAGGCGCGGCGGCATCGGGCTCGAGACCTCCGGCGGGGCGGGCTCGCCCGGCAGCGGCTCCGCCTCCCGGCGCCAGATGTTGTTGAGGGAGTTCTGCAGGTACGCCCAGAAGCCGATCGAGATGACGAGATAGAGGATCAGCGCGATCCATCCGCTCGGGGGCTCCTGCCCGGCGATGCGCGCTGCCCCCTGGATCCGCTTCGTTCCTCGCCAGTAGGAGACCAGCGCCGGGATCACGATCAGCCCGCCGGGGAAGAGGGCCAGCAGCGACATGGTCGGGTTCTGCCCCAGGTCATAGCCCTTGGCGCGGCCGAGGTCACGCAGCTCGCGGTTGATCCGGTACCACCAGACGAGGTGATAGATGCCGAGCGTGATGATCGGCAGCAGCGCAACTCCCCAGAGGCTGCGGATCTTGACTTCGTCCCGGGTATCCGGAATCTGCAGCTGGTAGGCCATTGAACCCCTCGGCTCCCTCGGTCGACGACTTCGCTCGGGTCAAGCTATCCGATCCCTCACCCCCTGGGAGACCTTTTCTCAGTCGTAGCGGGCGACGGTGAAAGCGATCAGCACCGGCACGTGCACGGCGTAGACCACGATCGAGAGCGTGAGCACGACCAGCGGGCCCCCGCTGAGGCCGTTGC